>CAZWGG010000395.1:0-5596 GCA_964633305.1 uncultured Bacteroidales bacterium | reverse complement strand
GTAACATATAGTATAACATCTGCATCAATAAATGCGGTTGAAACAAATTTCATCATCGACTCCTGCAATTTGTAACTGGGCCTTATTATTCCGGGCGTATCGGAATATACAATTTGAAAATCATCGCCGTTTACTATGCCCATTATCCTGTGCCTGGTTGTTTGAACCTTCGAGGTAATAATTGAAAGGCGTTCGCCAACCAGTTCATTCATTAATGTCGATTTTCCAACATTAGTATTACCCATAATATTTACAAATCCCGACTTATGTGACATGTTTCTGAGTATATAGTCTTATAAATTAAATACGAAACTTAGTTTAAATGCAAAATTATCATGAATACTTGAGAATGAATAAGGGCCATACCGGTAATATAATCCCAGTCCGTAGCCGAAGAATTTGTACCTCAACAAATTGTTAAACAAAATACCACATTCGTAGTACCCTTTATCCATGGTTTGAAACTCGATATTAGTATGATATTCTTTATCATCCAGCCAACCAAAACCTATGTTGTTTACCAGGGCAATCCCGGGACTGAATTTTTTTGTGCGAAAAAGTAATTTTCCAAAATCCTGCTTAAAATAAAATGATATAAACTTGTCTGATAAAAACTCATCGAACTGCATGGTAGAAAAAGAATTTTCGGTTTCAACACCAATTTTTTTATAACTACCCTGTCCGGCATATAGTTTTGAATAGGGGACATTTCCGATAACCAAGCCTCCTGTAAGCAGAATTTTTGAATCGCCAAGTATTCGATTTGTAAATGTTTTTGAAATTTTTGACTCCACGCGTGTAAAATCAAAATCACCATTTAACCAATGAAATCCACGTGTAACATTCAGGTAAACAATAGGATATTTGGTTCCTAGTGAAAACTTGTTTCCGTATGGTGTTTCCATAAAACCTTCTCCGTATGCATATCTCAACCTAAAGCCTAACTCGGTGTAATCAAACCTGTTTAGCATAATAACAGGCGATATGTCTGATAAGCTAAATAAATATGAATTTGTTGCCTCTATATTGGTTGTCCTGAAAAACAGGTTGGCCCTTAAATATTTCAGCATTATCCAATTCAATTCAACTTGTTTTTTTAAAACAACATCCATGTTTTCAACCATGTATTTTCGAAATGATTCTGACGACAAGAATGATATTTGTTCAAGAAATTTAATTCCGCCCGATTCTTCCAAATCATCCAGGTAACTTACCCTCATGTTAAAATCGTGCCTTTTATCAAGATTAAATGTGATAAATGCCCCGTATTTCCACTGTTTATCTTTTATGCCATAAGCAACGTGGCCACCAACATCAAAGTATGGGGATAAGTTTTTATTCGTTCTTCCTCCAAAACCCAATCGCCATCCTTCGTATGAGTTATAATCAACAAGTGAACGTAAATTTACATCAATATACCTGCCCGGTAAGTATCCGGTAAGCAAGCTTTCAATGGAATTAACGGTCATATCAAAATTATTTGCTTGTCCAATGCTGTCGATAACCCTGTAGGTTTCAATTTCTTTAGGTGTTAAAGGGTCTACCCTGTAACGTTGCCAGAATTCCTCGGGCATTAAATGGGCAGCTTTATTAACATCAATAAACGTGTTGTCAAAATCTTTTTTATCCAATTCGGGATTTAATTGTATGTTTACCAGGTATGATTTTCCAATACCTATAACTTTCATAGAACGGGTATTTGTTTCGGCTTCAATATTATTAAATATAAGGTTTGTATTAAGCTGTGAAGGGAACCATTGTTGCCCGTTAATTAAGTCATATTTTTGCTGTATTTTTACCGATACCAGCTCGTTTTGCTGCTGATAGGCTTCGGCAATAACGTTTTGGACAGCCCATTTATATGAATTTATATACAGTACGCCTTTCAACCCATCAAAATTTTTCCCCTTTTTTGGCCTGAAGGAAATAATAAACACCGTATCGTTTCGTCCGGTATAAAAAGTATCTTCAAGCAGGAAGAAATATTTGCCGGTACTTCCCTGGCTCAAAGGGTTAAGATATTTTTTGCTGGCAATAGTAATAAAGTCATCATAAAACGAGAAAGACTGAAATTGACGTGCCATAACTAAAAACGAAGGTTGTTTTAGCCCCGAAACCCTTGAAGCAAGAATATCTTCCTTATTTTTATCGGGATAAATAAATTTCCTACTGCTAATAGACTCCATCATCAGCAGGTAGTTGTTAGTAAGAAACTTTCTTGCACTTTCATCTGTAGAGTCTTCTTCGGATAAACCGGCAATATTCTTATCATTCCTTTTTCTTTTTTTCCTGGTTTTAGATCGGGCCAGGCTATCCATATCGGTAGTGAAAATCATTTTATCATAAGAAATATAAGAAAATGACCCAATTTTTTCCGGGTGGTTTATTTTACGGTTATCCGAAGCAAGTTTGATAATACGGTGTGCCGGGTTTACACCCGGTATAATAACAACTTCATTAATATCATACCGTGTTGGCGTTAGTTTAACAACAATTTCCCCCCCGGGTTTATATGATGCCGTTGATATTGATTTTTGAAGGTATCCTACATAACTAAAGGTTATATTTCCGGGTCGTTTTTGAAAAGAAACCCGGAATTTGCCGTCAATAGATGATACTGTCCCTTTGCCGGTTTCGTGGTTACTAATGTTTACAAAGGCAAGAGGTTCTTTTGTTATACTGTCAATCACAGTGCCTGAGAGTGAATAGCTTTGTGCTGATATCCCCAGTGGTGCCCATATAAAAATTATAAAAAGCTGTATATGCAGGTACTTGACCATTTACTAATTTAAAAAACAAATTATACTGAAAAACATTTTCTTTTGACGGAGCACAAAATTAGGGTTTTATCCCGAAAGTAACCGGCCCTATTTATAAAATTATACTTTTATCTGTGCAAAAGCAGGTTAGCCCGATTCCTTTGTTTGGCTTAGGCTGTGTCTGAGCCGGATATATCTCAGATGTCTAAAAGGACAAACTGTTTGACCTTTTTGTTTAACGAGATGTTCAATTAATAATAAAAAACCCCCGGTTACATCTATGAACCGGGGCTGTTGCAGGCAACAGTTTTTCAATTAATAACTAAAAATATATATGTATTTGAATGATTATTGTTTTCCGGTATCTTTTTGCCGGCCCGAAAACCTGGCGCCCAAGTCATCGTGAATAGTTTGTGCACCGTTTATATTGTTCCTGGCTGCTTGTTTTACAGTATTGTAATAAGCCAATACCCCGGACAAGGCTTCCATACCGGCTATACTTGCGGTATCTTCTATTTTATCTGCCAAAACACGTAATTTACGGGCTATAGAACTAAGCTGGCCCTTGAGCTTGGCATCTTTCTCAACTTCTTCGCCTGAATAATACGGCGGCAAAAAATCGGGATTGTTTAAATGTCCCGTGGAGACAAGATACCGGTAGATAAATGGTTGACACAGAAGTGTCAGTGCCGTCAGGTACATGGTAAAAATGATTAAAAGGGTTAATATGATTCATATTGTTTATTATTTCATCCCTAACGGGACTTTGTTCATATTTCTATTCGTGAATTACCTTCGGTGAGCTCCGCTTCGCGGCTATTTTTTTTGAATGCAGCCGGAGGCTGCGGTAGAAATAATGCAGACTAATTTTCATTAATACCTATTATTCATTACTTTTATTAATAACGGGACTTGCAGAATTTACCAATTGGGCCATTTCCCGGATAATTGTATCGACAATTTCAGACTGTACCTTGATTTTCATATTTAATATCTCTTTGGCGAGATTTACAGCTTCAGGCTGCCTGCCCGTTTTAAGATAAAGTTTCACCAGCCTGTACTTCGGATAAAATTTTGAAGGAATAATATGCATTGCCTTTCTATAACATTTTTCCGCTTCTGCGAAGTTGCCTTTATTTTCATAACTATCGCCCAGGTAAATATAAAAATCGGTATCATTCAGGCGCAGCTCGGTTTCCTTTAATATTTTTATACTTTCATCGTACTTCTTCATCAATGTTAGCTCTGCACCGTAATTAAATAAAAAAAACTGGTTGTATTTTAAAACCGGGTATAACCTCCGGTATAACCTGTATGCTTCATCATACCTGTTTTCACGCATATATTTATAGGCAAAAAGCCATTCCCTTTCTGCACGGTCACGTTTATATTGCATCATTAAGTATGCCAGCACCAGTAAAATACACGTAACTGAAATAATTTTCCGGGTTTTCTTTTCAAATGAAAAACTTAAAATATATTTATTACTAAAGGCATCGGTAACAGCAAGCGAAAAAAACAAAAGAATTAGTGAAGGGATTGTATGCAACGGATATGAAAACAAACTACTGATGAATATAGCAATTATGCTTCCTTTTGCAGCATAAAAAATATAATCTTCTTCCGTACCCGAATCAACCTCTTTTTTTGAAATCATTCCACACCTAAAAATAAATAATAATAAAACTAATCCTGTTAAACCGGTTTCCGCAGCAATTTGTATAAATTCATTAAAAGCATAGTTAACCCCGTCCGCAATGTTTGCATTTTTAAGATCATCCGGATCGGCCTTAAAATATTCAGCCTGGTAATCATTATGGACTGCTGCGTATCGATCAAATCCCTGCCCGAACAGGGGATTATCCTTTATCATTTCTATGGAAACTTTCCATAGAAATAAACGACCGGATGCCGAATCTTTTTTTAAGTTATACATAAAATTACCTGTCCACGTCACTCCTGCAATAACTAAAATTAAGATGAGAATTTTTACTGTTAAGGTTTTAAAAAAACCGGCAAGTTTTTTTAAAACAGAATATTTTTTATCAATCAAATATAAGATTATACATAGCGTGGCAATCCATGCAGTTCTTGCCTGTGTAAAAGGTAAAATAAGAATGATCCCGGTAGTAGCTATAATCCCTAATGCCTTATTTTTATTTTTAGAAAACAGTGTTGTAGCTAAAGAAAATGAAAGAACAGGCGTCAAAAAATTTGTGTATTGGCCCGGGTTACCAAAAGCGCCGCCTATCCTGAATTCTTTTTGCAGGTTGGGCGTAAAGTTAAAATACTGAGAAAGCCCCCATAGTACCTGCACTATGGCAATGAGCAACAAAATGTTCACTACTGTTTGAACCTGGTAAGCTTTTAATTCCTTTTCCTTTTTAAATAAAAATGGCTTGATAAAAAAATAAAGAAACCCGCAAACCAGGAACAAAAAATTTTTTGTGTTTCCTAAATTTATCCCTGGTGTAAAAAGTACACGTATGCTAAAATAAAGAAGTAACAAAAAAACCGACAAATCGGTTTGAGTAAAATTTACACGGGTTTTATATTTTTTAAAATAATAAAATAAGCTTAAAAAAATAAAGAATACACCGGCAGAAAAGAAAAAGAAAAAATTCTTTGGGACAAAAAAAGGATCGGTATATTTTTTTGAAACAATAAAAGAAGTGACAAACGTAAGGGAAAAAAGTACAGTTTGCCAGTGTTTTAAATTAATTATTCGTTTCATTATTTAAATATTGTATCTCTAAATAGAGTCTGTCTATAAAGTCAAATGTCTGTTCTATAAAGTTCGCAGACGAGGCGCGTGCAGTCTGAAAACAGGGAGCTTA
>CAZWGG010000394.1:0-5600 GCA_964633305.1 uncultured Bacteroidales bacterium | reverse complement strand
CAAATTTGCCATAATAAAAAAGTGATATTGGTTTCAGCAACACCATTAAATAATCGTCCACAGGATATAGAAAACCAATTATACTTATTCCAGGACAGACGAAATAGTACATTGGAGAATATTAAGAATTTGCAAGACTATTTCAAGCCAATAAACAAGAAATATGATGAAATTTCAAATGCTTTACGTAGGGCCGATTTAAAGACCCCAGATGGTCGTTTACAGCAGGGCAAATTACTTAAGAAATTACAGGAGCTATTTAAAAAATTGCGTGACGACGTGGTTGAACCGTTGGTAATCCGGAGAACCCGTACCGATATTGAAAACAACAAGGATTACCTTGATGATATGGCAGCACAGGGTATAAAGTTTCCTAAAGTAAATGACCCTACAGCTCTCTATTATCAACTTGACGGAAAACTTAGCAGTTTGTTTTTCGATACTGTAAGTCTAATAACTGGTATTGATGAATACGAAAACGAGGTTGACGGATTTGGTTACTATCGTTACCGGGCAATTGAATACCTTGTTAAAGAAGAAGACAGAAAAATTTACGGAAAAGTAGAATCAATATCTATCCGTCTGGCCTCTATTATGCGAACGCTGTTGGTTAAACGTCTGGAAAGTAGCTTTTTTGCATTTAAACAATCTTTGTCTCGTTTGCAAAAAGCGATTGATAATATGATTCAAATGTTTGACGATAACCGGATTTTTATAGCTCCAGATTTAGATGTAAACAAACTACTTGAAGATGGCTTTAGTTATGAACAGATTGAAGAAAAGATAAATCAAAAAGGAGGTAATAACAAGGAATATTCAAGGGATGCTTTCGATAAGAAGTTTTATACATACATATTGCAAGACAAGTCTAAAATTGACGAATTACTTAGCCAATGGGAGAAAGTAACTGTCGATCCCAAACTTGATGAATTTGTGAAGCAGGTTAAGACCGAATTTTTTGATGCAGATAAAAATGTAAGTGGTAAACTGGTAATATTTACTGAATCAAAAGAAACTGCTGATGAATTGACATCTCGTCTATACAAAGCTGGTTACAGCAAAATATTAATGATTAGTTCGGAAAACAGGAAAGATTTTGAACGAATCATACTTGAAAACTTTGACGCCAACCTTGAAGAAGAAAAATGGAAAGATGACTATAATATCATTATAACAACCGAAGTTCTGGCCGAAGGTATAAACCTGCATCGTAGCAATATTATTGTTAATTATGATGTTCCCTGGAACTCTACCAGACTGATGCAACGTATAGGTCGTGTAAACCGCATTGGTTCAAGAGCTGATGCAATTTATGTCTTTAACTACTATCCTTCTGCACATGGAGATGCCCAGATTCAACTTGTAAATACTGCCTTGCGAAAACTTCAGGCATTTCATACGGCTTTTGGAGAGGATAATAAAATATTCTCCCTTTTAGAAGAAAAAGGAGAAGGAGCATTATTTGGAAATAAAATTCAAAAGGAGGAAAGTGATATTCTGAAATACCTCATTGAGTTGCGTGAATTTAAAAAGAAACATCCAAAGAGATTTGCAGAAATATCACGTATTCCCAATAAAGCGAGATGTGCAAGGCAAGTGGATGCTGAGAAAAGTGTTACATTAATTGATTCAGAGAGTGGTGAAATAAATATGCCATTAATAGGAGCATCAGCAGTTTATCTCAAAAGTGACAATCATCCTGGAATATTTTGTATGATAACTCATGAACTAAGAATTATTGAACTTAACTTTCTGCAAGCTGTAAAAATATTCAAAGCCAATGAAGAAGAGGAAGCATCAAGTCTTCCTGCTTATCATCATAAACAGACTCTGGCTGGGATGGATTATTTTAAGTCCGAAAAGAATCAAGAAAACATTCAGGGAGTTTCAAGAAAAAATCTAAGCCCTGCTGAGAACAAGGCTATTACTAACTTAAATTCTCTTGTAAAAATTGCTCCGACTGAACAAAAACGAATTGCTCTGCAACGCACTCTTGAATTAATTCGCAAAGGAACGTTCGCTTCAAAAGGGTTACCAAAATCGGTAAATGATTTTTTTGCTGCCAATGGCTCTTTAATTAAAAACCCTGAAAACTTTATAACCGAGTTATTCAAACAAGTACTTGACCGCTACGATTTATCTGGTCGTAGTGATGAAATTAAAATGGAAGATTCGCAGATTAAGGGTATCATAAACCCTAAAATAGTTCTAACTCAAAGTTTTATCTAATATGATAAGTAAAATACAATTACAGGAAGCATTTCAAAAAAATTATAACCGTATCTTATTTGCGAAAGAAGTTTTAAATCCAGTTTTTGGCAGTTCATTCAGTTTGTTTTCTCAACCACTTGAAGCTCCAGACAAACCAGGGAACTCTGAATTAAGAGCCATTGAAAAAGTTTATATATATGGGAAAATAACCTTGGATAATGGCACAGAGATAAATTGTTACGAAATAGCTTTGCAACCATATGTGCGTATTGAATATAATAAAATTGCCATTCAGCGGTATGTCCGTAAACTACTTACTTCAGGGCAGGCAGCATTAGTTAATTTTATTTCTCCCACCTATCCTAACACATGGCGGTTAACCTTAGTCGCTAAAGACAGTGTAATGACAGAAAAAGGAGTTAAAGAAAAATCAACACACCCTAAGAGATATACTTTCCTTTTGGGATCTGCTGAAACTTGTAGAACGACTGCTGAACGTTTTGAAAACCTCTCAATGGAACAGGAAATCACATTTGACACTCTTGTAAAAGCCTTTTCGGTGGAACGTTTAAGCAAATCCTTCTTTGATGAATATAAACTTCACTATACCAGAATTGTAAAATACTTACAGGATTCAAATTTTCGTCAATCAGCTTTCAGTAACAACGAAAAAGCAATCAGAGATTATACAAAAAAATTACTTGGCCGATTAGTATTCTTGTATTTCGTTCAGAAAAAAGGTTGGCTTGGTGCTTCTGACCTTGAATATAAAGATGGAGATTTGGATTTTCTTTTAAACATGTTTCATTCTTCCGGGGGTGACGAAACTTTTTATCCAAACTGGCTTCGTGTACTTTTTTTTGAGACCCTTAATACAAAAAGGAAAGATGACAATTTCAAGTTACCTTCTGGAAAAATAGTTAAGATTCCTTTTCTGAACGGAGGTCTGTTCGATAAAGAGGATTTTGACGAATTCCTATATGTGTTTGCTCCAAATTTATTTCATAACCCAGAGAATGACGAAGACCCTAACCTGCGAGGATTTTTTGACTTTTTAGGAGCCTACAATTTTACTGTTTATGAAGATGGCCCAGATGACCATACTATTGCAGTTGATCCTGAAATGCTTGGTCATATATTTGAAAACCTGCTTGAAGATAATAAGGACAAAGGAGCTTTTTATACTCCAAAAGAAATTGTCCATTTTATGTGCCAAGAAAGTCTTACCGAATACCTTGCCACACATCTAAGTAAAGAATTTACTCTGTATAAAAAACTGGGAGGTGACCAGATTGAGCTTTTTGGAAACGAAGGTAGAGCCGGGCAACTTCCTATGATTGAAGAATTAGGAGATAAAGCGCTGAATCATGAAGATGTTGAACGGATTGTGCTGGAAAAGGATATAAATGGATTAACAGAGAAACAATTAAGACAAATAATTAAATTACTCGATTCTGTTAAAATCTGCGATCCGGCAATTGGGTCCGGTGCTTTTCCTATGGGTTTGTTACAGGAAATCTTCTCTATTAAAGAACTTATAGCATACGAATTGGATGAAGAATGGGAACCAGATGTTGTTAAGGCAAACATTATCCAAAACTCCATATATGGCGTTGATATTGAAAAAGGTGCAGTTGATATAGCAAGGTTACGATTCTGGCTTTCGCTCGTTGTTGATGAAAATAGGCCACACCCACTACCAAACCTCGATTATAAAATTGTTTCGGGCGATTCGTTGATAGCAAAATTTGAAAATGATGTTATTGAAATTGACTGGAGTATAGATACTACAAAGGGTGGTTTTTTTGGTCAAGAACTTCTAATTAAAAAAATTGAGCTTTTAAAGCAAATTAGTGAAAAACAGCGGCACTACTTCTTACCAGAGAACCTTAACAAAAAAGAACTTGCAGCCGAAATTAGAAGCCTGAAGCTTGACCTATTAATTAACCAATTTAAGCTGATGATAGAAACTAAGGGGAATGATATTTTACCAAACGGAACAAGCAAGAAGTCCAAAGAGCAAATGCAACTTTATTTGGAAACACAGAGCTGGAAAAAAACTATTGAAAAACTTAAGATATTAAAGAACCAATCGGAAAAACCATTTTATCATTTCGATTGGAGACTTGATTTCCCAGAAATATTAAACCCCAACCTTGTTAAGACAAATCCAGGATTCGATATTGTTATTGGCAACCCACCTTATATTCAAATTCAGAAGTTGGGCGAATATGCCGATATTCTTGAAAATGCTCACTATAAAACCTTTATTCGGACAGGCGATATTTACGGTTTATTTTATGAGTTAGGGGTATCCTTGCTTAAAGAAAATGGTACACTAGCCTTAATTACCTCAAACAAGTGGATGCGGGCAGGTTACGGCGTTACTTTAAGAAAATTTTTCACAGAAGAGGTTAACCCTATCAAACTAATTGACTTCGGTGGGTTTCAAGTATTTGAAACTGCCACTGTTGATACAAATATACTCGTGCTACAAAAAGCAAAAAACCAATGTAAGATAGAAACAAGTGTACTTGACAAGAATTATAATCGTCGAACAAATTTGAGCGTTTATTTTAGACAGAACTATACGATCACAAATAATTTTTCAGCCGAATCAGGATGGGTTGTACTCACTTCCCTAGAATCTCAAATCAAAGAGAAAATAGAAAGTAAAGGAATCTCTTTGAAAGATTTGAATATCAATATTTATAGAGGCGTATTAACTGGATTTAATGAAGCTTTTATAATTGATGGAGAGACAAAAGAGAAATTAATAAGAGCTTCGTCTAAAAATGTCGAAATTATTCGTCCGTTATTACGTGGCAGAGATATAAAGAGATATGATATTCAGTTTGCAAATCTTTGGCTTATAAACTCGCATAACGGAATAAAAGAAAATGGTATCCAAAGAATTGATGTGGAAAAGGATTACCCTTCCATATATGCTCATTTGCTTAAGTATGAAGCCCAATTAATTAAAAGACAAGATAAAGGAGATCATTGGACTAATTTAAGAAACTGTGCATATATTGAAGCTTTTAATGAAGAAAAAATTATTTATCCAGAGACAATGCGAATGCATACTGATGAGATCAACAATTTCCCAAGATTTACTTTAGATTATAATGGATTCTATTGTGATAAAACAGTATTTTTCATCAAAGGTATTGGCCTAAAATACATTTTGGCATTTCTTAATTCAAAGATTTGTAGGTTTTTATTACCAAAATATGTATCCGCATGGGATGAAGGAGGCTTTATGGTACAAAAAATATTCTTAGAAAAAATCCCTATCCCGCAATGCACTGCTTCACAAAAAAATGAAATTGAATACCTTGTGGATCAAATACTTAACAACAATAACATTAATAATTCAATAAGGATCG
>CAZWGG010000393.1:0-5611 GCA_964633305.1 uncultured Bacteroidales bacterium | reverse complement strand
TCGAGGCTTAAAGGATCACCTGGCCTGTCATATTGTGTTTTAAACCTTGTCCCTTTTTTATATAAATTAATTAATGCTCTTTCATAAGCTTCAGCTAATGATTGCCCCTCTACTGAAATAACAGGTATATTCATCACAGATAAAGTTTAATTATCAAAATTGATAAAAACTGCTTGTTAAGCAGGCTATTTTCAGAAATTATTATCCAAAAGTTTTAAACAACTTTCGTTTTTTTGTGTTCTTTCTGTATTGAGATTTAACAATTTTGAAGAAGTAGAAACAATTTTTACTTACTTACGGTATTTATTTCTACTTTTTCTTACATTTTTTTTATAAAAATTATTGAGCAAATTTATTATTTAACTAAATTTATATAAGAAATCATTTAATTTAAAATAACCATGGCAACAAAAACAAAAACAGCAACAGCAACAGCAACAAAAAAAAGAGTAACAGAAAATGATATTCGAAAAAAGGCACAAAAAATTTATGAAGAAAGGATAAAAAAAGGTATTCCGGGCGATGCAGAATCGGATTGGGTAAAAGCTGAAAAAGAATTAAAGAAATAACTGTTTATTGTATAATCAAATAGTTATGTTATAAGGTTTCTTTGTATTATTTACTTAAAATTTTTTTATAACATTTTTACGGAGTTAGTTTGTTATTATTAACCCCGGAGTTATAAATTTTTGACAATTCATAATCCAACGATAAAAGTTCTTTGTCATGGAAAAATGAAAATGTGTAATACTAAATATCAAAGGAAATTTTATTATATGTATAATAAAATTTTCACAAAAAAAATTTTTCCTTTATTTTGCTATAAATTTTTTAAGCCATAGTCAGACAACGGCAGGGAAAGAATAGAATGATACAGGTTCCATCTGCATAAGCGTCTCAAGGGCAAGGATATTATATTGTCGTTGTAATTTAATTTCAAATGAACAATTTATTTCTATTACTTAAAGAAAAGCAAATAAATTTACCTGAAGAGGTAATAAACTTACTTTCAGAATGTAAAAACATTAATATTTTTAATTCGACTGATGAATTATGCAAAGCAGCAACCGCAGGGGAAAACAATAACAAGTTTGAGGTAAAATATAGTATCCCAGGAAAAGGAGAATATACTGAGGCTATAATACATAAAGTAAAAAATGGTATTTCTGTCAATTATTCGGAAGCATATATGCGTCGTAGAGACCCTGATACTATGGTAATTTCCGATGGGTATCCTACAGACAAAATCAGATTTAATGAAAAGTACGGATATGATTTTGCCGATTTAAAAAGAGATACCTTTAATTGGCTTAAATCTAATGACTTGTCATTATTTTTTTATTTTGCCGGTCGTAATGAGATTGGTTCTTACGGTATTGCCATAGTTCCTTCAAATGCCGCTTTTTTTGCTATGGGGCTTTCAATGCTCCAAGTAATTGTTAATATTAATAATTTACCTGGAAAATTTAAAATAGATTCAGTAATATATGTTGCACCAACTTTCAGGCATACTCACTTTAATGGGAAACAGGTTGTGGTTCATAACCGGACTGAAAGTATACACGAAATGTATGCGTACAATCTATATCCCGGTCCCAGTGCAAAAAAAGGACTTTATGGTGTTTTGTTAACTAAAGGAGAAAAAGAAGGATGGATTACGGCACATTGTTCTACAGTGCAGGTTTCCAGTCCTTACGATAACGTAACAACATTTATGCATGAGGGTGCAAGCGGGGGAGGAAAAAGTGAAATGCTTCAACACATTGTAAGAGAACCTCAAGGACAGGTGCTTATAGGAGAAAATTGTATTACCGGAGAAAAAAGACTTATATCATTGCCTTTGTTTTGTACTTTTAATCCCGTTACCGATGACATGGCATTGTGCCATCCGTCGCTTCAAACTAATAATGGAAAATTGACTGTATTAGACGCTGAAAATGCATGGTTTATTAGAGTTGACAGCATAAATGATTATGGTGATGACCCTTTTCTTGAAAAATTAACCATAAAAGCAAAAAAACCTCTGTTGTTTTTTAATATAGATACAAAGCCTGAATGTACTGCACTTATTTGGGATCATACAGAAGACGAACCGGGTAAGAAATGCCCGAATCCAAGGGTCATTTTGCCCCGTGATATAGTCCCCGGCATTATAAATGAACCGGTGAAAATAGATGTAAGAAGTTTTGGAGTGAGAACACCTCCTTGTACAAAAGAAAATCCATCGTATGGTATAATTGGAGTATTTCATATTCTACCTCCGGCATTGTCATGGTTATGGAGACTTGTGTCTCCCAGGGGGTATGCAAACCCGAGTATTGTCAGTTCAGACGCAATGGAAAGTGAAGGTGTAGGTTCTTACTGGCCTTTTGCTACAGGAGAAATGGTCATACATGCAAACCTTTTATTGGAACAAATAATTAAAACTCCCAGGGTACGCTATACATTAACACCCAATCAGCATATAGGTGTATGGAAAGTTGGATTTAAACCACAATTAATTATGCGTGAATATCTTACCAGACGCGGCAATGCTAAATTACGCGATGACCAGTATCAACCTGCCCGATGTCCATTACTTGGATATGAATTAAACTATTTGACTATAGAAGGAGCAAAAATCCCGTCTCGTTTCTTAAAAGTTTACAGGCAACAGGAAGTAGGTGAAGAAGGTTATGATTTAGGTGCGGAAATATTATTCAATTTTTTTAAGAAAGAACTCGAAAACTATAGAAAACCATCTTTATCAAAAACAGGAAAAAGAATTATTGATGCCTGCTTATCAAAAGCTACAATGAATGATTACCTTCAAATTATACCAATGGATTATCAGTATGCTTTTTTCAATGACAATATTATGGATGTTTAGTTAGAAACGGGTTATATTCAACGTCAAATTTTTCTATTTCACTTTTGAATGATTTAAGTTGTTATATCTGTATAAATAATTATCAATCAATAAATAAACATGGAATCTTTCAATAAATTATACAATGATTTACTTAAAGACAACTATTGGATACAGTATGGGGTGTTATTCCTTATAGTATTGCTCTTATTCCTTACGGGACGAATAATAAGTTTTATAATTGACAAGACCATTAAAAAAAATATTATTGCAGAAAAGGCTGTTTATGCTTCGTTTTTAAAATCCATTTCAAAATCAGCAACTTTTCTCCTTATAAGCTTTGGTATTGTTATTGGCATTAATGTCATTAATATTCCTGGTAGTTTTCAAGAGGTAATAACTACTTCGGTAAACATATTGGTGGTATTATCAATCGGTTTTTTTGTTTATCATTTGGTTGAAGTTCCAAGTATCTGGTTTGAAACACTTATTGAAAAGTCCGAGAAGAAAGAGAATAAAATGTTTATTCCGGTAATAAGAAAAAGCTTAAGGGTAATGGTAATAATCCTGATCTTTATCCAGATAATACAGATACTCAGCGACAAACCTATTACCTCTATCGTTGCCGGGTTAGGAATTGGAGGCCTGGCTGTTGCCTTAGCTGCCCAGGATACATTAAAACACTTTATAGGTTCATTTGTGATTGCCGGAGATAAACCTTTCGAAATTGGGGACCGGGTAATAATCGATGGGCACGATGGACCCGTAGAGTCAATTGGACTGCGTAGTACAAGAATAAGAACGCTGGAGGGACATCTTATCTCCATACCAAATGGAGAACTGGCAAACAAAACCATTCAAAATGTAGGGAAACGGCCTTATATACGCAAATTATCGAATATTACAATTACGTATGATACCCCTCCCGCGAAAATAAAAAGAGCAGTAGAAATTATTAAAGAAATTCTTAACAATCATGAAGGCATGAGCGAAGAATTCCCACCCCGGGTATATTTTAATGATTTTAACAGCGATTCGCTTAATATTATTATGATTTATTGGTATCATCCTCCTGAATATTGGAAGTTTATGGAGCTTACAGAAAAAATAAATTATCAAATTATTTCACGTTTCAACGAAGAAGGCATTGACTTTGCATTCCCTACTCAAACCCTGCATCTTGCCAGTGATCCTAAAAGACCTCTAAATATAAATGTCGATAAAAAATAATTAATTGTAACCAATTAGCCGGAAGTCCGGGGTGGTGAATCAGACTTCAAACTTCGGACTTCAAACTAACTTCTGACTTTTAGAATTCCGTTTTATTAAAGTTTTATCTTAATTTTATTGAAAATAAAACTTTACAATGGCACGTTTTTTTAAAAATAGAATTAAAAATAAAGGGTTAGCTCCTGGTTCATTAGTCTTTATCGGTGAACAAAAAATGGAGAAAACCCGGTTAAGCGTTATTGACTATGATGTAAATAATTTGAAAGAATTTGAAGTAAAAGATTTAACCGAAGCACTTAGGTATAAAGATACGAATTCGGTTACATGGATTAATTTATATGGCATTCATGATGTTGAGATAATTAATGTTATTGGAAAGCATTTTGAGTTACATCCCCTGTTACTTGAAGATTTATTAAACACTGATCAACGGCCCAAAATGGAAGAATTCGATAATTGCCTCTTCTTTGTAATGAAAATGATACGGTATGATGAAGATAAAAAAGAGGTTGTTTCCGAGCAACTTAGTATCGTACTTGGGAAAAATTTCGTGCTCACTTTCCAGGAACAAGTTGGAGACGTATTTGAACCTGTCCGGGAAAGGATCAGAAAACAAAAGGGAAGAATACGAACTGTAGGCAATGATTACCTGGCCTATGCATTAATGGATACCGTAGTGGACAATTATATATATACCATTGAACGAATTGGTGAACAGGTTGAAGATTTGGAAACGCAAACGATCGATAACCCATCAAAAGAAATTTTAACAAACATCAATATCTTCAAAAGGGAAATAAGTTTTCTTTTAAAAGTAACCCGTCCGGTATTTGAAATTATGCATAAATTGCATAGATTAGAGTCAGACTTTATTGATAAAAATACACTGCCTTTTATAAAAGACTTGTATGATTTAATTATACATGCCTCGGATAGTCTTGTCACTTATCGCGAAATCTTATCAGACTATTTGAATATTTACCATACCAGCCTCAGTAATAAAATGAATGAAGTGATGAAAGTACTTACCATATTTGCTGCTATTTTCATACCTATGACATTTATTGCAGGTGTTTATGGCACAAACTTCAAGTATCTCCCCGAATTAGAATACAAGTACAGTTATTTTATTTTATGGGGAGTATTTGTAACAATTGCCCTGGTTATGTTGTTTTATTTTAAGAGAAAAAAATGGCTATAAATCAACTGTTTTTTTGAATTATAAGTGCCAACAGGGATAAATTTTTAAAGTATGGAAACAAAACAATATCACTATGAAATTTAAACTAATACTTGTCATTCTATTTGCAATACTGCTTATAATTTTTGCCCTTCAAAATACCGAGGTAGTTACTGTAAAATTATGGTTTTGGGAAACAAATACATCAAGGGCCCTTTTAATTTTTTTATGTATAGCAGTTGGAATATTTATAGGAATACTTGTCCCTTCTCCAAAAGGGGAAAAAATAGTTAAAGATAATAATTAGTGCCTGCCAGAAAACTCCTATTTTTTAAAGTCTTTGATAAGAAAAC
>CAZWGG010000392.1:0-5626 GCA_964633305.1 uncultured Bacteroidales bacterium | reverse complement strand
ATATTCATAATAAGGTTCTTCAATAAATCTTCTTTCAATAGCTGAAGTAGGGCATAACTGATTTTCAGCAGCAGTATTGCGTTCGGTATGGTTTGGCTTAAGGTAACCCCCACACAGGTCGCAATAACCGCAAAGATCATAAGCATGTATACATTTAACTGCTGAAGGGTCTAATACGCAATGTGTTGCGCAACGTCCGCATTGTGTGCATTCAAACGGATCAATCTGCCACACCCATTTTTTGGCAGTTGATTTTTTCAAAGCCAGTGCGCCAATACCTCCAAGAGAAATTGCCAAGGTAGCTCTCATACTATTTTGTATAAAATTACGCCGGCTTTGAGCTTTGTTTTTTTCCATCTTTTTGTTTAGATAAAAAATTCCGATCTTATTTTTGTTTATATTCCTTAGCTTGAGGAAGATTGCAGTTAGACAGCTTTGTGCATTTCTGACAAAAATTGGTTAATCGACAATCTGCTTCAGGTACATTTTTCCGTTTACGAATTGCTAATCCGCTAAGTGCAATAAGTCCTGAAAAAATGAAAAACCTTCCTGTATGATGTAAAAATTCTCTTCTTTCCATTTCTTTCATTTTGGTTCAAAAAACCGGATTACTTTTTTGTCGAAATCAAGCGCCAGGATAGTTCCATTTTCATCGCTGGTTAAATCCGGGGCCTGGCCATTTTCTTCAAATTTTTCCGGTGGGGCAACAACCGAGATTAGTTCACCTGTTGGACTATATTCTTTTATTCTCACAAGTCCCTTTTCACTGGTCACAAAGTTACCGTTTGGAAGAAAAGTAAAATGTGCAGGATTGCAACATCCGCTGAAACCATCTATTTCAATTGATGATTTTTCCCAAAAGTCCATTAAGCTTCCGTCATCTAAATAATTTTGTAACGCGTGCATTCCCGGGTTAACCACCCATAGTTCATTTTTTTTATTAACAGCTAAATCAAAATATGGACTCGGTATAATAAACCCATGTAATACAGAAGCACCTGATTCACCTTCAAATTCTCCAATTTTTTCTGCTTTTAAATTATACAATAGTACCTTTCTTTCTCCAGCATCGGCGATATAAATTGTGGGTTCATTAAAATCAACGGAAGTGAAGATTGATTTACCTGTTTCAGGAGCAGAGGTTTGAACAATTTTACCATTCTTTGTTATTATTGAAATGTAGTTTTTGAATCCTACTACTATCTTATCTTTTCCCATTTGTGTAACACACCGGGGGATATCGTTAAATGTTTTTTTCAACAATTGTTTGCCTGATAAATTCAATACCTGCAGGTAGTTGTCTGCTAAACAATAAATTTTATTATCTGAATAGCTCAGGGCATGGGGCTTTTCCGCATTGATTTTTATTTGTTTTATTTCTTTATATTTTACAAGGTTTTTATTTACAGATTTGTATTCGTCAACAGAATATTCATAAGGGTTCCCTTTGCGTTTATCCGGGCGGGAAGATGAAAAATCAAATACAACAACACCAATTATAATTAGTGTTACCACAATTAAAAATATAACTATAATCTTATTTTTCATCAGGTAATAATATTTATTTAATGAGATCGCTTTACCAAGTTCATCTTTGTTTCATCCCATATTATCGATGAATGACTGTAAATCATGATTTAATATTTAGGCAATACATTTTTTTTGAATCTCTCAGCAGCATATATCCATCGGCAATTGCAAGAGGTGCCCATGCATCATGTCCGTCAAATATTTTTAATGCATCAAGCTGAATATATTGTTTCGAACTTTTTTTTATGATAAATAATGTTCCGTCATCATTTAGCAGATAAAATTTGTTATCTGCAAGTATATACGGTCCTAAACCAAACCTATTGGTTTTTCCACTTGACCAAACTATATTTTTACAATCGGCAGGGTTAACGCAGATAAATTGATTTCGCAATGTCCCACCATCTTTTGGCATTATTCCAAACAGGTGCCCATCAGCATATACGGGTGTTTGTTGTTCACATGCCAATCCTTCGGAAGGTTTGTATTCCTGGTAGGTTTCAACGGTAAACTTACCATTGTTTTCCGTTAGTTGTAAGATCATACTACCCGCTCCATAACCAGCTGTAAGAAATATTTTTCCATCGGGCATACAAACCGGTGAGGGAGCAACTACCGAATGGTTCCACACAGAAGTTTGCCAAAGTATTTCCCCAACATTTTTGTCTGTTGCTATTCCGCAAATTCCGCCAACAGCACTATATACATACATTCGTCGGTTGCCAAAAACATACGGCATGACAGATGCGTGTGACATCTTCCATTCATTCTCATTTGGTGTTTCCCACAGTTTTTCTCCGGTAGCACAATCCACGCCAATAATAAGTGCTTTTCCCCCGGTAGCCAAAACGGCAATGCCATTATCAATAAGCGGGCATTGGCCTGTATACCAAAGGGGAACTTCGCTTTCGTATTCTTTTTCAATATCAATGCCCCAAAGAAAATTTCCTGTTTCCCGTTCTACACACATTACATGGCAGCGGGGGCCAATAGTAAGAATGTATTTATCGGTTATTGCAGGTACGGTCCTTGACATACCGTGGTTTCGTTTTACATGCACATTATACCATCTTCTCCATATTTCTTTTCCGTCAATCAATGAAAAACATTTAAGCATATCGGCTTTTTGTTCTTCGTCATAATCAAGAAGATATACCAATCCTTTATAAACAGATGCCCCGGCATGTCCTTCTCCTAATTTTACAGACCATAATGTATCGGGATTAGGAGATTTAAATTTATCCAGGAGCTTGATATTGGATGTATGAATATTATCGAAATTTTCTCCACGAAACCTGGGCCAACTCTCATTAAGTTCGGGAGTCTTTTTACTAAAGCGTTTAAAAAACTCACCAATTTTAATACTTTCAAGAATTCGTGACTGGTTAGCATTTTTTTTATCTAGCCCGGGATTACTTTGAGTAAATTTCTGAGTTGGGTTCGCGAATATCCACCAACCTAAAATCATTATTAATCCTACCGATAGGAAAAAAACGATAATATTTTGGTAAAAGTTTTTCATTGGTTGGTTATATGCAATAATGAAATAACTAAATATGCAATAAAAAAATAATGCGCCGAGGTTAATTTTTTCTTATATATTTAACGTTGCTTAAAAGCAAAGATAATATAAGGAGTGAAAAATTAGTATCTATTTTATTTTATATGCAATAAGTGCATTTCCATGCCTTACATACAATTTCCCATCGTTAATAACAGGATGCGCCCAATGTTGATCGGAGCCAAGTTTTACTTGTGTTTTTCCCTGCACGTTAAATTCTTTGGGATTAGCTTCTACCAAGGCAAGTTCACCCCGCTCCGAGTAGCAAATTAATTTTCCGTCGGCAGCAATTACAACCCCTTTGGCAATGTCAGATGCAGCGTATTTATCTTCTCCTGTTTTCCAGTCAATACAAAACCATTTACGGTTTTGGTCCCCTGAGCCATAAATATATCCGTCAATTAATACTACACCTCCCATCCTGTTATCTAGTGAACTGTTAAACCATTCTTTTGTAATCGAGCTACCATCTTCATTAAGCTTTAGTTTTACTCCACCCTTTCCATAGCCACTAACACAGTAAACAGCTCCATCATAATATATTGGGGTATTGGCATGGACAGACCATTTGTTTGTTTGAAGATGCGACCATAACAATTCACCGGTTTCGGCATCTATCCCCAGAATATTATTAGCTGTCATTGTAACAAGAAGTTTTCTTGATGGGAGTTTAATAAGAAGAGGAGTACAATACGCTGACAAATCACTTTCGCCCTTGCATGACCAAATTAGTTCCCCTGAGAAGCGGTTTAGGGCTATTACATTGGTATTCTTTCCCCCTGGGGTACAGAAAATTTTATCACCATCTACGACTAAAGTCTCGGTAATTCCCCATCTGATATTATCACCATCAAAATCATGGAATAAGTCTTTTGACCACTTTATTTTTCCATTTTCCGAATCCATACATACAATTTTACCTACTCCCGATAATATGTACAATAATTCTCCAACAAGGGTCGGTGTAGAGCGGCTTCCCGGGTAACTATCTGAAAATTCTTCACCATACTCAAATTTGTTTAAAAGGGCACCTTCTTTGGAAAGGACAAAAATGAAACCGGTGGTTTCAATCATGCTGCTGACATAAATTTCCCCGTTTGCAAAAACAGGTGAAGAATGACCTTTTCCTAATTGATCAAAATGCCAGAGTATTTCAGGCTCTGTAGCCGGCCATTCGTTCATCAAATCCTTATCAGGATATATTCCACTGCCCAAGGGGCCTCTCCAAATGGTTGGTTCTTGCGCAAAGTGCGGCCTAAAGCTTGATAAAGCAAGTAAAAAAACAAAGATTTTTATATTCATGTCTGTCACATTTAGGAATTTATATATGTTCAAATATAGGACATTTTATATACAAAAAATGTTATACGAAAATAACAAGGTTTTCAAAAGGGTGAAATATATAAAGTCTAAAAATTGTTAATAATATGTTAATTTGTAAAGAAGCTTAGTAATAACAGAGAGCTGTTAATATTATATTAATACTGTATTAAAAAATAATGGCTTATATACTTGTATGTAGAAATACTTTTCACATATAATTAAATTACTTTTAATATTCAGGTTAAAGACAAGTCATATATTTACAAAAAATGATAGCCATGAAAACAAAAGATGAAAAAAATTTTTGGGATATTCTGGAACAAGATGAACTAATAACAGATTTTACCTTCAACCATATGTTATACGAAGAACAACTGGAAATAAATTTTTAGGATAATAGAAAACCTTCGTATATATTGTAAATTTACTGATAATGAAGCAGTTTCATGTTTTTTGTTCTACGGCCTGATAACATTTAATCCAGTCAATTTCCATTAACGCGGGAAGGGCTATGCCATTTGTATCTCGGTATAATGTTGAACATAAAACAATATACATGGGATTTTGTGGAACTCCCAGTGTTGTAGAAGCCACTTCCAAATCATTGATTTTCCAGGTTAACCTGTCACTAAACCATTCAAGCCGATAGATGTAGAAATCATCGGTGAATTTTTTAAGTCCCAGTTTTGAAGTGTTCTTTTTTAAGCCATTTGGTTCATTTATATTTCCCCAAATATTACTCATTGTAAGCTTTTTCTGTGTTTTGGCTATATCAATATGTGGTACCATCTGTTCAGAAAGCATCCAGAATGCATGGTTAATAGGAGGGGTTTTATTGAACCGGATTTTTGCCTCAAATATTCCATATTTTTGGCGGAAACTATTACCGGTACTAATTAAGCCTGATGTATACTCAAACTCTCTTGGGAAAAAGCCTATTTTCGGGTTCCACGCTTTTCCTGTAATTTTTTCTTTTTTAGTAACAATTTTAAGGATGCTGTTATCTATCTCAAGATTTTCACCATCGGTAAAAAATTGTTTTTCATGGGCAAGCGAGTAACTATCGTGCAAAATAGTTTCACCATAAAAATATTTGGTTATCCATTTTTTTCTGTCAAGTTTTTTTGAAGTAAAATCTTCTTCAAAAGAAATTTTCCAATTTTTAAAGTCATCGAATATATTGGAATTCTTTAATTTTTTATACCATATTAT
>CAZWGG010000391.1:0-5634 GCA_964633305.1 uncultured Bacteroidales bacterium | reverse complement strand
CAAGAAATGAGCGACTTGCTTTTTGTAAAGTATGCCAGAACAGAACATTTGAAGCTTTCTCTTTTTTAGGAAATGACGCTATTGGCTGGCATGATTCAATATCAAAAACAAGCGTAATAAGAGTAACTGAAAAAATTTACCAGCCTAATGGTATTCTTGACAGTAATTTAGTGTCTTAAATTATGGAATTTATTAGCAAGTATTTTACAAGGTTATCAAATCAACAACAGGATAAATTTTTTAAGCTTGCAGAATTATATGGATATTGGAATTCTTTAATTAACGTCATTTCACGAAATGATATTGATCATTTATACCTCCATCATGTTTTGCATTCATTAGCCATAGCTAAAGTGATAGAATTTGTTGATGGAACAAAAATAATGGATGCCGGGACAGGGGGAGGATTTCCCGGTATCCCACTTGCCATTCTGTTTCCTGGAGTACAATTTACTTTGGTAGATTCTGTTGCCAAAAAACTTAAAGTTGTTGATTCTATTATCAGGGAACTTGAGCTGAAGAATTGTTCAATTAAATGTGAAAGAATTGAAAAGGTAAAAGAAAAATTCGACTTTGTTGTGAGCCGTGCTGTTACTTCAATGCCAATATTTTTAAATTGGGTGAAACATAGCATCCACCATCAAAATAAGAATATGTTAAACAATGGACTTATATATTTAAAAGGTGGAAACTTGCAAAAGGAATTTAAGCCTGTAAATTACAAATATAACGTGTACCATATCTATGATTTCTTCACGGAAGAATACTTCGAATCAAAAAAAGTTATTTATGTTGATATGATTAGTAACCCTAAAAAACTTTAAACTACTTATTAATTTGAACTAAATTTTAATTCCAACAACAGTAATATCATCAACCTGTTCATTATCTTCCATCCAATCCACTAAGGTTTTATCAAGCCATTCTTCTTGCTTCTTCAGTGAGAATTGGCTTATGTCAAGCAATAAATGTATAAATCGTTTAGCCATGAATTTTTTGCGGTTTTCGCCCCCGAATTGGTCATAATACCCATCAGAAAACATATAGATCATATCTCCTTCCTTTATTTTGATATCGTGCCTGGTAAAATAAGTCCCCTCTCTAAAACTGAAACCAATAGGTATTCTGTCGCCCCTGATAATATCCAAATTGTTATCGGAAATTATATAAAGCGGATTAAAAGCCCCTGTGAATTGCAAGTTCATCTGCTTACGGTCGATAATACATAATGCAATGTCTAATCCATCTTTAGTCTCTGTTTCTGCATCTTTTTGATGTAGGCTGCTGATTATCTTTTCCTTTAATTCATTCAATATTTCATCTGATGTCCCGAGTTCCGGTTTACCAATAATCTCACTCAAAAACGCCATGCCAAGCATACTCATAAAAGCACCCGGTACACCATGGCCTGTGCAGTCAGCAACGGCTACAAGAATTTTATCTTTTTTTCGGGTCATCCAGTAGAAATCACCGCTGACAATATTTTTAGGCTTATAATAAATAAAATGTTCAGGAAAATATTCTTCAAATAAATGGTGTGGTGTTAAAATAGCAGATTGAATAATACTGGCATAGGTTATACTGTCTGTAATTTCTTTGTTTTGCCGTGCAATTTTATCTCGTTGGGCTTTAATTTCTTCATTTTGTTGCTGGAGAAGAATGTTGGCTTTCTTTTTAACCCTGAATTGCCTGTATATTAACAGTAGTACTAAAAAAATAGACACTATTAATAATATGGAAAACCCAATAACCCATTGTTGTCTTTTATTTTCTAATTCTTTTTTATCAATGATAGTCTGTTGTAACTTTATCTCATTGCTTTTCTTTTCGTTTTCATATTTGGCCTCCATTTCAGATAACTGCTTCACATTTTCTTCATTAATAAGCGAATCTCTTATTGAAGCATATTTTTTATAAAATTTTAATGCATCAATATAGTTCCCTGCTTTTTCATACACCTCAGATATTTTCTCGTATTGATCCAAAAAATCTTTTCGCAGGTTTAGTTGATTCGCTTCATTAAAAAAAATATTATAATATCTGATCGATTTGCCATAGTCTTTCATATCCTTATAAGTATCTGCCATATTGGCAAATGAAAGGGCGTAGTTTCTTTTATCACCAAGATTACTAAAAATTTTTTGGGCTTTTAAAAAGTAATTTAAAGCTTTCTGGTACTCCTTTTTTTCCTTATAAGTCGGGCCGAGATAAAGATACGTATTTGCAATGCCCTGTTCATTATGTTGTTTATTGAATATCTCTAAGCTTTCCTCAAATTGTGCAAGTGCTAATTCGTAATTTTCCTCCTTAAGATATATATTACCGATATTGTTTTTAATATTTGCTATCTGTATACTATCTTTCAAAGCGTTAAAAAACTTAAGCCCCCGCTGGTAATACTCTAATGCTTTCTTTAGGTCAATACCAAAATAAAAATATATGTTCCCTATATTACTTACTGCCTTGGCAATAGCTAATGTGTCCCTAGTTTTTTCATGTATTCTTAAAGCATCATGAAAATATTCAATTGCTTTTCCATATTCACCCCATATTCTGTGTATAACCCCTATATTATTATAAAGTGTAGCATATTCACTTTCTAGTTCTAACGACTTATTTATTTTAAGGCTACTTTGCCAATACTTATAAGCTTTTTGGTATTCACTTTTAAAAAATGAGGCACTCCCAAGATAACCTAATGCCCTCGCTTCTTCTTTCTTATTTTCATATCTTTTTGCAATTTCAAAAGCCAGGTTGGCAAAAAAAATTGCAGAGTCATAATTGTCTTTAAGGTGGTAAAAAGCAATTATATTTAGTGGAATAACCTTTTTTTCTTCCTTGTTGTATTTTTTATTTTCATTTAGCGACTTTCTGGCAAAATCATACGCTTTTTGTGTCTGTCGTTGAGTTAAGTAAGTTGATGCAATATCATTTAATATATCAATACGGCCTTTGCCGGAAATTTCTTTAAGCAAAGCTTGTAAACTATCAACATTGTTTTGTGCCTGAATAAGAGAAACAGATAGAAAAAAAGAAACCAGGCAAAATCTAAACCTTTTTGTCATATGCATTTTTTGGAAACAAGTATTAAGATATGAAATTTAATCCAAGATTTCAAATTTGAACAAAATTTAGTATAAATATTTTTTCGGATGTAAATATTAATTTTTAATGACATTTATCATTTATACCAGTTGATTCATATCACCGATGAATAATGATATTCATAGCTGATATATTGTAACTTCAATACACTTTTTTTGATTTATACCGAAAAATTCAGTTTTGTAAATTTTATATAAACATGCTGTTATGAAACCAAAAGCAAATTATCGTGGTATTCTTATCTTCATTTTTTTTGTATATCTTGGATATTTAAACGCGCAGGATTATGTAGGTTTCAGTGCCAATGAGACCTCTAGTTGTGACTCATTGGGCCTCGTGTTAACAAATGAAAGTTCTTTTACTATTTATCAAGGCGCTGTTAATTATGAATGGTATTTGTACGGTTCGTATATAAGTAATGACCCTGTTTCATTTGATACAACATTATATCCCGGGAATTATAATTTCCGACTAGAAGCAAGGGATACCCTTGAGAATCCCTTGGGGGATATGGAAGTAAATGTTGAAATAATTGGTGCCCCTGATCAATTCTATATTTCAAGTGGATCTCAAATATGCCCCGGTGAAGAAGTTAATTTTCATATTGATTTTAACCAGGATTCTTTGATTAATGCAACATGGAATCTTGGAAATGGAATATTCAAATATGGCACATGGATAAATACAGTTTATAGTACTCCAGGTGTTTACAATGTAAAGCTGGTTATTGAATCAACATGTGGATCTGATACATTAAACCAATCGGTAGAAGTTACCAACAGTGCTATACCTGATGTTCATGCCCATACACAATCTGGTGAATATTTTTGTCCGAACGATGAAATTCATTTTGAGCTTGATGAAGAATTTCCAATGGCAACCTGGAATTTTGGAGACGGCAGCACAATGAACGGAATTAAAGTTCCACATGCATATAGCCTTATAGGAGAATATGAAGTTATTGTTACCGCAACGAACACCTGTAATAACAGCAACAATGATACCCTGCATGTTTGGGTGCAAAACGATATGCCGGCATGGGCTGATTTCGATTATTGGTTTGAATCGTATAATGGAGACAACTGTCCGGGCTATCCCGTACACTTTAATCCTCATAGTTCCGGAAATTATTATTGGGAGTTTGGTGACGGTGGAACTTCCAATCAAGTGTATCCAGTAAATATATATGCAGATTCAGGATATTATGAAGTAAAACTCGTTGTTGCCAATGGCTGTGGAAACTCCGATACTTCAACTCAGTTTCTAAGTGTTGACTTAAAACCATTTGAAACCCTTATGGAAGAGGTTCGTTTCATGTTTGAAGATGAATGGGATGAAACCGTTGACACTTTTGAAGTTTGTCCGAATGAAGATGTAAAATTCAGAAATGAAACACATGCACAAAGTCAACTGGAATTTGAATGGGACTTTGGAGACGCGACAACCTCGAATGACCCTGGTCCGGTTCATTCATTTTCAAACGCACAAGTATATACGATTACACTCCAGGCTAAAGATATGTGTGAAAGAACAGGATCTGCAACTAAATATATTTTAGTTGATCCAACACAAAAGCCAGAAGCAAATCTTCAGGTTGTGCCATTTGAAATATGCCCGGGTGAAGAAGTTTACTTTTTTGATGACGACCATGACCCTGAAAAAAATAAAAATAGTTATTCCATTTGGTTTGGTGACGGAAGTTCGGTAACCAATTTAACGGAACCTACACATCCTCATTTGCATACCCTTGCAAATCATACTTATGCATCTGATGGAACTTATAATTTTATTTTTACGGTTACTAATAAATGTAATAACACAGACACATTAGAAGGGACAATAAACGTAAGCGATGACCCTAACCGAAAGCCCTTTTATTACGTGGAAAACTCAACTTACAATGAGGATAATCAACCTCCCGAAGACTGGAGTGTCAGACAGAGTCCCGACGATCATGAAATACAGGTCCCGGTATATTGGAGTGAATGGAGCTCACCAATGACTGACACTTTTTTTGTCTTTTTATGGTACGGTTCATTCAATCCGACAGATGAAGATGACCAAGGTACTCCCGATGGAATTGTTCAATTTCAAAGCAATACCATTATTGTTGGAGACACCGTAAATGCTTATGTGCCAATGAATCCTATGGCTCCTCCCAGCGTAGGGCTCGCCGCAGGATGGTTTTGTGACCCCAAAGGTATTATGGACAGAGAACCTGAAAGTTGGGCAATGCCTGACAGTATGGGAATACCAATAGAGTCAATACCTATAATGCAAGGTGGTTCAACTGATCTGGGCCTGGTAACCTCTGGCGGATTTCTTTATCTTTCAACATGGGATGGTGTATGTTATAGTGATAAGCTAGAGGGAGACTGGCTTGCCGATTCAGGAAATTTTGTTGCAAAGCTAAACTTATGGGAAGAAATGGATGAATATTATAAATTTAGTATTCATAGTTCTTTTGATGGAGCAGATCCTTATCAGAACCTTATTTCAGAAGGTATGTACACCCAAAAAAATGATTCG
>CAZWGG010000390.1:0-5639 GCA_964633305.1 uncultured Bacteroidales bacterium | reverse complement strand
CAGTAAACTCCTCATTTTCAATGCTTCGAAAGCCTTGTCTTTGACGTTTTCTTATTAAAGACTTTAAAAAATAGGAGTTTTCTGGCAGCCACTAATTAAAAGAATTTGCTTTTTACAGCTTTAGGAATTAATTTATTTTGTTTTTTGTACGATTTAATATGCCTTTCTATTTTCGATTCGTACATATCCTTAAAAGTTACCATAATTGCTGTTTCTTCTACTTCACCAAAGTGATAATTCAATGATGTCCCAAAAGTTTTCATTGTTGGGGAAAGGTTCATGTAAGCATTTATAAGAGGGGGAATAACTTCACCACGGGCCCTGATAAATTGGGAAAGAATTTTATAATCTTCTTGGTATGTATTTCCATTTAGGGTTGATTCAAGAATATCAATGTTTGTTTCAAGTTTAATTGGCTCATAAGGGATAATAAGTTTTTCCTCATCCCTAAAATATTTTTCGAAAAAGTATAAAAGAAGGTCCCTGGCTTGTCTGTTATAGCTGGTATACATGGTCACTTTGCCAAAAAAGTATTTTATCTCTGAGTTATTCACCCAAATAGCGCCAAGGCCATCCCATAAATTATCTAACGCATATATTCCTTTGCTTTGTCTATTAGTTGATTGATAAGAAGGCTGCACAAAAGATCGTCCCAATTCAATCAGGTAGGGGATATATTCATCTTTAAATCTTTTTGAGAATTTAAATAACCTTGCTGTGGCAAGATCATAATTTCCTTCTTCATCACATTTGGCATAAGAACAAATATAAAATCTATAGCCACCCAAAATATCCTTTTTTGAAGGGTCCCATACTATTAATTGCTTATAAGGTTGTTCTGCCGTATCGTACCTGTCGATATCAACTTCTTTTCCCGTACCTCCTCCTGCAGCTCTAAATGTTAATTCCCTTAATCTGCCAATTTCAAGCATTATATTAGGAGAATCATGATTGTCAATTATGTATAACTGGTTATTCCCGTTATTTGTATGCCTCAAAAATTTATTTTTTGTAAGTTCATTTTCAATAAGGTCCCGATCAACCGGTGGAATAATTGGCTTCATATTATCTTTTCTATTGAGACTACAAATTTATGAAAATTTCGGGTTTGTCTGTCTTTAAATTGGAATGAAAATCATGTTTTTTTTGATTGTTAACTTTTTAATAGTAAATGTATTTTATAAAGGTATATCATTTACTCCATCCATTTGGTATACTTTTTGTTTTACCCATTTTGCCCATTCAAGCGGCTTTTTTGATTTATCGAATGTTTGATACGAAATTGGTTGTCCAAATTTTATTTTGAATTTTTTATACTGGTGTTTATATGTTTCATCAACAAGATAGAACATTTCAATGTTAGCTTTAATACCGAAAAATTTTCTAAGATTGCTTAAGCGATAAAAGAATTCCGAGTTTCTTCCTGATACATGAACAGGTACAACATTACGCTTATGTTGAACGGCTTTAATAATGAAACTTTTTTTCCATTCCAGGTCAATAATTTTACCTTTGATCCTTCGTGATACCAGTCCGGCAGGGAAAGTAACAATTTGATTATCTGAAAGAAAGGCTTCTTCGATTCTCTTTACAACATCTGCTCCTTGACCTCCATGTTTGTTTACAGGAATAAATACAGGGTGCAGGTTCGTAATATTCATAAGAATATCATTAACAAGTACTTTTACGTTTTTGAAGTATTTATTGAGAACATTAACAAGTAATAATCCGTCAAAACCACCAAGAGGGTGATTGGAGGCAAATATATAATTCCCTTCTTTTGGTATATTTTCAATTCCTTCAACAGCCAGCATTATGTTAAAGCCGGTTATTGATGCCTGTACAAAATCAACCCCTGTTTTCTCTCCGTGTTTCAACATAAAATTATTTATTTCATCCTGATGAATAACCTTTTTTAAATAACGAAAAACAAAACCAGGAATGAACCTGGCCAAACGGGGATTTTTATTAGTAAATACCTTTTTTATATCAACTGGCTTAAACTTCTTTGTTTCCTGGCTTAATGTGTCCATCTGTTAATTAATATACATTATGCCGGTAAAATTATTAAAAAATGAAAATCATCCAGTATTAAAAAGCTATTAATATGAAAAGTAATTGTTTGGTAAAAGTGTTCAAAAAATTTTTATTTATGAATAAGAAAAAGTTAGAGCCAAAATAAAAAAGTAAGTTTTTACTAAGTAAAACTTCTCGCTAAGTCGCCAAGGCCATTTGCCGTCATGCGTCTGCTCTGCCTCTGCATGGCTTTGCCTGACGCCATGCGTCTGCACCATAGTCGGTTACGATGCAGGTGCAAGGCTTTGTCCGGGTGTTTTCGCCTGGGGCTATTGCCTCCGGTGAACGGCTGTCGTTGTAAGCATAAGGCTTGCTGTTGGCGCAGCTCTAAAAATTAGATTGTTAATAATTAGACATTTGCGTTTTGACGACTTTGCGAGAAGTTTCCATTTTTTAATAACCTACAGGGTCATTCAGTTTTGTTCAACTCCGTTTTTATTACGTAACATTAAAAGATCATTTAAAATAATTTCTGTATAATACTTCTTATTTCCTTCTTTATCTTCGTATGCCCTGTGTGTTAAACGGCCCTCAATAGCTATCTCACTTCCCTTATGCAGATACTTTTCCGCAATGACCGCCAGGTTACCCCAGGCAACAAGGTTATGCCATTGTGTTTCCGTAATTTTTTTTCCTTCTGCATTTTTATAAGTTTCTGATGTGGCTAATGAAAATTTTGCAAAGGTCCTGCCACTGTCAAGTTTTTTTATTTCCGGATCCATACCTAAATTTCCGATTAACTGTACACTGTTTCTTAAACTACTCATAATTTTAAATTTAAATGGTTAATAAAATGTATTTAATTGGTTTGCTTAAATTGACGATACAAAGTAACTTACGCCACATTAGTTTATTCGGTTGATAAACATTTATTGTCGTTTATAATCGACTATTAGTCGTGTGTAACCGACTACGCACGAATATGTAATTAAATATCAAAGTTTTAACGTTATGGAGAAAAATTGCTTAAATTGCGGAGAGAGCTTTACCGGGAGAATAGACAAAAAGTTTTGTTCGGATTATTGCCGTAATCAATACAACAATCAATGGAGATCATATACCGACACTTACATTCGGAAAGTGAACCATTTGTTAAAGAAGAACCGAAAAATTCTTACAGATCTTAATCCGACCGGTAAAACTAAAATTCACAAGAATCAATTAATCAAACTTGGATTCAGGTTTGATTTTTTTACTAACATTTACAAAACAAAAAATGGTAATACGTATTACTTCTGTTATGAACAGGGATATCTGAAACTTGAGAATGACTTTTATGCCCTTGTTAAAAAAGATATTAAATAATTTTCGTGATCTTAATTTCTAAAATAGCACAATTATGGCAGTAATTTATGAATATCCTGATTATTTTGCCCGGTTTTATGATGTTCTTTATCAGGAGATAAGGACTTCTGATATAGAATTTTTTATGGATAAAATACGAGGAACAAAAGGGAAAATACTTGAAATAGGTGTGGGTACAGGAAGATTTTTTGTTGATGCATTAAAAGGAGGGGCAGATATATATGGTATTGATGTAAGTGCAAATATGATTGATGTTCTTAAAAAAAAACTAGATACCTCCCAGCACCACCGAATATCTGTAGGCAATGCATGCCACATGAATCTTACTAAAAAATTTGATCTTATAATTGCTCCATTCAGGGTTTTTTCCCACATTATTGAAGTTGATAATCAATTACTTTTTTTAAATAACGTATTCAATCATTTAACTGAAAGCGGGCTATTTCTATTTGATTTATTCGTACCCAATCCTAAACTGCTTCATGAGGGAATGAAAAATACAGTCGATTTTGATGGAGAATATGAAAAAGGCAAAAAACTGAGAAGGATATCATCTTCTGTTCCGGATATTGTTAATCAATTGCTTCATATTACCATGAGGTTTGAATGGGAAGAAAAAAATGAAGTAAAAAACAAAGAATGGAAATTTAAAATGCGTTTTTATTTTAGGTATGAGCTTGAGCATCTTATTCAACTTTCGAAACTTCAACTTATTAGTATATATGGTGATTACGAGGGAGGGAAATTAGATAAAGATTCTAAAGAATTTGTTATTATTTGCGGAAAATAAGGTTTTAACCGGTTGAGTTTTTTCTCAATCTTACTATTTAAATACTATTTTTGTACCTTCGCGAGAAAGTCATTTTTTCATGAAGGAAAATTCTAAAGTTGCAGTTATTGGGAGTGGGAGCTGGGCAACAGCTATTGTTAAATTATTATTGACCAATGTAAACAATTTGCAATGGTTTATCAGAAGTTTGGAGACTATTGATTTTATTAAAAAATATCACCATAATCCAAAATATCTAACTTCAGTTGAACTTGAAACCGATAAAATAGAGTTTCATGATACGATATCTGATGTCATAAAAAATGCAGAAATTCTGATCTTTGCTATCCCTGCACCATTTCTTCGTAAATCATTAGAAAAATATGAAGATGGTTTTGAGAACAAGTTTATAGTATCAGCAATAAAAGGTATTATCCCCGATTATAATCTTACCGTTGCAGAATTCTTTAATAAGATTTATGCTGTACCATTTAAAAACATAGGAATTATTTCCGGCCCTTGTCATGCCGAAGAAATCGCCTTGGAAAGGTTATCATATCTAACTGTTGCATCTGCATCTAAAGAAATAGCTGGAAACATAGCCGATTTATTACGTTGTCATTATGTTAAAGTTAAGAACTCAAAAGATATTTATGGTATTGAATATGCAGCCGTATTAAAAAACATAATGTCAATTGCAGTAGGTATTTGTCATGGACTTGGATATGGTGATAATTTTCAGGCAGTGTTAATATCAAATGCCAGCCTTGAAATAAAAAGATTCTTGGATAAAACATATAAAAGTAAAAGAAAAGTGAATACATCTGCCTATTTAGGCGATTTATTAGTAACAGCTTATTCACAATTCTCAAGAAACAGAACTTTTGGTGCTATGATTGGTAAAGGATATTCGGCAAAATCTGCCCAGTTGGAAATGAACATGATAGCCGAAGGATTTTACGCCTTAAACTGCATTAAAGAAATTAATAAAACTTATAATGTAAAGATGCCGATATTAGATGCTGTTTTTCATATATTAAATGATAAAATTTCACCTGCACTAGAAATTAAATTGCTAACTGAGAAATTAAAATAATATTATATTAGTAGAACAATGGAGTATTTAAAAATTAATATAGAAAGAGTATTCGATTTTGTAGGTAAAAAGAAGATATTTGAACTTAAAGAAAATGTACAGTCAAATATCAATGCATTATATAATAAAACTGGTAAAGGCAATGATTATTTAGGTTGGGTAAATTTGCCATCAACTATTAAAGATGAAGAAATAAAAAAAATTGAAAATATTTCTGCAAAGTTTAGAAGTGAAACAGATATTATTGTGATTATTGGTATAGGCGGTTCATATCTTGGTGCAAAAGCCATATCAGAAGCCATGTCACATTCGTTTTTTTCATTAAAAGAAAAACGTGAAAAACCACTAATACTATTCGCTGGACAATATATTGGAGAAGATTATCTTTCTGAG
>CAZWGG010000389.1:0-5652 GCA_964633305.1 uncultured Bacteroidales bacterium | reverse complement strand
TCGTTATATTCAATAAAATTCTTACTTTTTAAAACGAGAACAGGAGTTTCCTAAAAAAATAGAAAGGGGAAAATCTCTTAATTGGCCTCATTGATTAAGGCAGGCTACTAAATCTTGGATAATGGATAAATTCATTTAATCTCCTAGAAATTTACTGATGGAAAGAGCGTTTCCTCCAATATGCTCTAAAACAATCTTTATTGTTGAGGTTATGGGTACAGCAAGCAACATTCCAACAGGGCCCCATATCCAATACCACAAAAATAAACTTACAATAATCACTATAGGATAAAGACGCAGCGAACGCCCTAGAAAATGCGGTTCAATCAAGTTACCAAATACTATCTGAACTATAGTCAATGCAATAAGTAACCATAATAAATTGAATATAAAACCATACTGGACAAAATAGAATAACACGGCAATTATGACTGCAATAAAAGAGCCAAAGTTAGGTATAAAGTTCAATATAAATATAAATGTGGCTAGAATAAAGATATAATCTGAGCCGAAAAAGTATAATACTATTGCACATGCTACTGCAGTGCCCAGGCTTATAAGGCCCTTCCCACCAAGGTAACGAATTACTCCTTCTTCAATTTTTCCTAATGTTTTATTTAATTTATTCCTTCTTGAAACACTTAGGGATTTGGTCAAATTTTTAACAATTCTGCCGTATGAAGGGATTAGTAGGATTGTAAACAACAATACTAAAGCTAATTCAGAAAAAAAAGCTATAGTTCCTTGAATCAGTGAGTTCATTATTTCAACGGTTTTTTTAGTGTTTATAACATTTAATAAGTTAAAATCAGTACCATAGTGATCAATAACTTTATTATTAATCTCAATAATCACATCATTTACTTTACTCTGATAATAATCAACATCAATTTCTAGGCCTTTTGATGCCTGAACAAAAAAGAATATTGAAAGTACCACTAAGACAAGTAAAGATATGCGCACGATATTTTTGGTTATGATCTTAGGTAAATTCTTTTTTTGTATAATCTTAATAGAAGGAGCTATCAATAAAGTCAAAATTATTGCAATAACTAGAGGCCTAAGAAAAGAATCTAATTCTTTTAATACTACAGCTAGAATAATAATGCTTATAAAAATTAAAGGATAATTGGTTGTTTTGTCCATTATCCTATTTTTTCTTCATTGCTTGTTCCTTAAGCTTTTTCGCAGCTTTGATTAGCATTTCTGCTGCAAGCAACTTTTCTCTTCTTACAAGCTCTTTTGCTGTTTCAGACTTCATTGCTTTGTTAAATGCTTTTTTGCCTTTTTTAACTGTTTTCTTAAAATTTGCCATTTACTTTCACCTCATTTTATAGTATATAAGTGTCACTATTGCCAATATCAAACCAACCAGGATCTCGCCAACACCATTGCCTAATTTAGGAATCTGTGACGCAATGTATGAGGCAACACCCAACATTAGCACTGTTAATGCAGTTATTGATAAAATTAAGATTATTGTATATTTTCGAATCTTACTTTTTAGGTGCAATATGTCTTTTATGTATTCAGTTACATTAATCTTTTCAATTAAAGATAATAATATCTCTACAGATTTTTCTAAGAATTCTCTAAAAAAATCCTTGACAGGGCTAGATTTTTTTTTGATTATGTTACGCTTTGCCAACTATATCACCTCTTATTCATTTAAAAAGAGATAATGCTTATAAATTTTTGGTTTTTTTGTTAAAGAGAATTATCATCTGGTAGACTATTACATTTTCTTAAAAGAGATTTTCCCCTTAATGTATTTATTAAATTGGGCTTACGCCCTTGATAAACGGAAACCCCCTAAAATATTGTCTGCTACACAGAAATTGATTAAAAGTAAGAATTTTACTCTTCGGAATTTTTTTGCTTCACAAAAAACTGCCTTGCAGGCTATTCCTCGTTCCTAACGGAAGAATATAACATTCGTTAGTGTCAATAACATTCGAGTTCTAAAAGTAAAATGGGGGTCTGAGGTGCTACGCACAGATTGACTCAACTACGTCGAGAAATTAATTTCATAAGGAGGACATTTTGAGTGATTAACTTTTTTCTTAATCTGCTGACGTAGGTAACCCTAGAAGTGGGTTTTGTAGCGTTAAATAAGGAGCTAAAGTATCTGCCATTAAATTTTTCTTTTCTGGAGTGTCATAAGTAAGTGCACCTCTTCTCACGTATATTATTGCTTGACGTATTGTTCTGTACAGTCTGTATTCTTGTTTGGTTAAACTTAAAGGCAGAGATAACTCAGATTCAGTATCAGATGGACCAAACATACCAACCATTTCATCTATCCAAGAGATTATCTTTTTTGGGTCTGTCTCTCTAAATGTAGTGGCGTCGTGTTCAGCAAGTTTTGGAGGGATATTTATATCACCACCTAAAAAATCTTTGACTTTGTTTCTTCTGTAAATAATTTCTGTAGCGGCATTAAAAGATCCCAATTCACAATACGCAGCTAAAACCTTTTCAAGTTTATTGCCCAAATATTCTCTCACATCCCTTGTTGAAAGAGGTTTTCTTGGGATATCTCCTCCAGACACATCTGGGTGACATAAATAAACTCCATCCGAGACTTCCCACTTAGCCCTAATAGTAACACCTTCCCTAAACTCACCATGAATTTGTTTTTCAAAGATATCTAATCCAATAGCCTCAAGTTTTGCTTCATCTCCTGCTTTTTTACTGTTCTTTTCCCTTTGAGATTTGGCGTACTCCAACGCCTCTTGTTTAGTTGCCACCCTGACTTCTCTTACATTATGCGCTTCGTAACAAGAGTCAACAGTTCTGCCTTCAAGACAACCTACGATTCCATTAAGCTCTGCAAAATAGATTAGATCTAAGGGAAGAAATGTTCCAAAAGTTCTTAGATCTCTAGGGTTTTCGTTTTCATATTTAAAATGGTGTAATTCAAAATTCAGAATTATTTCTAAATCCCTTCTAATTTCAGGGGTAATTAATTGCCCACCTGAGTGATAAGGCTTTACTTCAGGATTCAAATCGTAATCTATTCCTAATTTTTTAGCAACTATCCCTAATTGACACATTTTTTCCAGACCCTCAACTGGCGCATAAAGATTCAATTCCTGGCTGTTTAACAATACATCTCTTATCCTTCTTTCGACAGTTTTCTTTATTATTTCCTTAGTTTCATCGTCTGGGACGTAATCTATCTCGGATAGTTCTAAAAATTCTACTAATGGCAAAATTATCCCGGGCACGTCCACTGACTCACTACGAACTAACTTACCCATCAGACTACTAAAAATTGATTCCACTTCCTCAGGTTTAAAATGACCTTTAGGTTTATTGATTTTGTATTCCATTCTATAAACGCTTACCCCAAGTATTGAATAATCTAATATGATTTATAAATATTCTTCTAGAGAAAGGTCTTAATTCTATTAAAAATGTCCTCTAAATGTTTGTTCTAAATGTATCGCTCCGCTTTTTGAAAGGAACTCAGACCCCCAGTGCTAACGCACAGCTAGACTCCCTGCGGTCGTATTAATAAGAACTCGAATGTTACTTGTCTCCGTTGGCTTCGCCAACTCCGCACCTTGGCATTCTGAATTTTGAGAGGGTCAAAAGCTGTCGCTTTTGTCCATCAAAATACGAAGCCAAGGGACACTAACATTCGTTAGGTTCAATTCAGAAAAAACTTGTGATAATATTAAGAAGAGGTTTGGGGCTTAATGAGTTATCTGACTAACCTTATAGGACCTACAGAATTATCTTTGAAATGCCTCTGAATAAATTCATACTTTGCTTTAATAACACCATTTGCTTCTGCAGATCTTAGAAAATGCTCCCTGTCTAGAACGAATAAAGCATACGCATCTGCCATTTCCTCTTTTGGTGAATAAAAAGGCTTATTATACCTAAATCCATGTTGAAATGAATTTTTTGGTATTCTTGTCTCCACTGGACAAACCCACTCTCCCATTTCACGGTTTGGATTTTTCCACGCAACCATATAAGTATATTTATCTCTATTTGCACCATTAGTAGGATTCAATGCCTTTACTTTTTCCCAATTTTCAGGGTCTAGCTCCCATAATCCTAAATCCATCCATTGCACTCTCAAAAGATGTCCCACATCTTCCCTTCTACATGGTCCCCATTTTAACATTGACCTATCTCCTTCATTTTCATCTATGAAATCGAAGTAATTATGACCAATCTCATGAAGAATTGTAAATTCTCTTTCTGTAGGATCTAAATCATAAAAATCGTCAGGTAGTCTGATTTCTTCTCCACATCCCCATGGACTTGAATCAGCTAATGCTCCACCTAATGAACCAACCCTCTGAATACGGTTGAAAGATTGTAAGTGGGAGTATGGCAATCTTGATAAGAATCTTTCTAATTCTCCTACATCTTCTTCTGAAAAGCACCTATCTGATTCAACTAGTTTTATATCCATAAAAATGCAGAAAATCCTAGACTATATAAAGCTTTCGCATATATGACTACTATTGAGAGACAACATTCTTTATAAATGCCCCAAACCTCTTTTTTCTTCTTACGAAGTTATTATTATACCAAGATAAAGTTTTTTCTGAACTCATAAAATCACATAAACTCTCGTCCACGCAAGCTTGGACTTCGTTATTGTGATTTTTGGTTTGTTCCTTTCGCTCGGATTGTTACTTTGTAACACTCGCTCTCTCCACAAACGAACCTAACATTCGTTATACTCAATTTTTGTGGGAGATTTTCTAGAATTTTAGATCTGGATTTCTTTTCAAGAAATCTTTGAGAGCGCCCTCTTTGTTTTCTTCTGTTTTCATTTCATCTATAGTTACCCATTTATGTTCTTCAGATTCTTCAGGATTGATCGCCGGCTCTTTGTCTGTCTTAGCATGAAAGAACATCAATAATCTGGGACGGTTCTTATTTGAATTATGATTGAAATCATGGTCTTGACCCCAGCCTAAGAAAACAGGATTTTTGATATCTAGACCAACTTCTTCTTTCATTTCTCGGGCGATTGTTTCCTCCAATGTTTCATTATTGTCAACTCTTCCCCCTGGGACCCTCCATTTCTTAAACTTTGGGCAGAAAATCATTAAAAATTTTCCATCTTTTTCTATGAAAGTACTACATACAACAGTTGGTCTATCTATAACTACCATTAATGATCTTATCGGGCGCTATTATATAAAATTATCTCCCACAAAAACTCGTCTACGCTATCGCTCCGCGTCCCTATCGGCAGAGTATAACATTCGTTAGTTACAATTTGAAAACTCTTTTGTTGGTGTGGGTGTCTACGTTAAGCAAATGTAGACACCTATCTGTAATATTTCTTATACTGTTTGACCAAAAACTTGAGGGTTGGCTCGATTTCTCCTTTTCTGCTGAATTTGTTTAGAACGTTATAGTATTCTTGTCTATCTTGGAGCGATATGTTGATTGGTGGATATTTATGTCTTAGTAAAACCCAATTTAATAATAACCTGCCTACTCGTCCGTTTCCGTCTTGGTATGGGTGTATGTGTTCAAAGTCGTTGTGAATCATTGCCGCTAAAAACAGGGGAGAGTACTTATTTTTGTTCTTCTCATACCATTCACATAATTTCATTAATAATTTCTTTACTTCTGGTGGTCTTGCTCCGACATGCACAATTTCACGTTTTG
>CAZWGG010000388.1:0-5666 GCA_964633305.1 uncultured Bacteroidales bacterium | reverse complement strand
AAATCACCGGTAAGAAAAACTCTTTCAAGGTCACCCAGCTTTTCAGCTACATTTTCAATGATCCGGTCAATCCCGATATATTTAAGAATAATATTATGTATGTCACTGTATAATGGATGGTTTGCATTAACATGATAATATTTTCTGTTTCCTTTGAAAAAAGATTGCAAAAGTCCGGCGTTTTCAAAACGGTTCAGTTCAACACGGATAGCATTGGATGATTCCCCGAATTCGTTTTCAAGATTTCTAAGGTATGAACTGTAGTTGCTGTTTAAAAAAAAAATTAATAACAGTTTTGCCCTTGTTTTTGATGTAATTAATGCGTCAAGCAAGAGATTATATTTGAGTAATAAAATTACTCGATAGTTAGTTAAATTGCAATATGTAGTATTAAAAAAATGTAAAGGGTTTTTATATCAAGTTTAGTTTTCGCCCCATTATACAAAGAGTCAAATGGTTCATTTTATTGTTATGGGTTCTGAGTTCTTTTTCCTATTAGCAATCTGAATTTTGAGTCAATTCGTTACCCGTAGTTTTATTAAAACATTTCTGTAGCTTTTTCAATCAAAAAGGCTTTAATTTCATCTTCTGGCAACGGTTTAATTATGAAGTCAGTAGGTTCGGTATAATCAATATCTTCAAAAAAACTCAGTTGTGCCCTTAACAATTTTTCGGAAAATAAATCCCCAAAAATCATGTTGGCCCTATATGCTATTTCTTTTATGGAAAAATGATCTCTAAGAATAAAATATAAATCCACATAATCTTTTCATTTTGAACGACGACCTAATGCATAAGCCTTCATAGCTGAAAGTGTAAGTAAGTCTGGTATCTTTATTATATTCTCAAAACTACACTCTGCATTTATTTCAAATGGAAATTCAAAAAATGTAAATTTCACATCGTTAGCCGTAATATTTAATTGTTCAGTTACTCTGCGGTTAACCACATAATTGTAATTGTATGCCTTAATTTTAGCCAGAATTTTTTCATGCCTCAATGTGTTGAATTTGAACAAATCAATTGATCTGCGATGTCCTATATGCAATGCTATGGCAGTACCTCCCACTAAATAAAACTCTCTTTTAAATTTGGCAATTAAAGATAGCAGTTCGATCTGTTTTTTATTCAGTATTTTTTTGTGCATATCTTTTAAAATACAAAGTAAAAAAGTTATGTATTTCAGGATAATAATTCAATTTTTTTCTACCTTTTGCATTGTAAAATATCTTTGCCACTTCATTTATTCCCAATATAGTAAAAAGCCTTTTTATAGTTTTGATATCGCCATAATTCAAAATGGTTTCAACTAATAATTCGAGACTTATATCTTCTTTTTTATTTTCGGGAATGTACCAAAAAAGGTTACTATTTTCTCGAATGTAAGTTTTAATTTCAGGACTGTTCATAATATAGCAACTTTAATGTTTTTCCGAGTTCAAAATTATACAGATTAAAGTATAAGTTTAAAGTGTTAGATTTTTGATATGAAGGAGTATATTGTAAATCTCTCCAAAAAAATGTGCATGCCATTTGAAAATGTTGCCTGAGGTCTGCCAAACTCTACTTTTTTTGTCATTCTGAAGTATGGATCAACCTCAAGTTTTTGATTTTGTTAGAAATGACATATTATTTGCTTTGAGTATTGTCTGTTCAGTTCGCAGACGAGGCGCATGCAGTCTGAAAACAGGGAGTTTACTATTCGTAAATGACCTGTTTGAGGACAAACGCAACGAAGTATGCGGACTTATAGACAGACTCTAGCTAAACCTAAATATATATGGATGTAGGAAATTTCCACTTTCGTAAGAATGATGAAAAAGTGAGTTTTCTAAAACGCATTAACTAAAATCAGGAACTCAGAATAATGAACCAAAAATTTCACAATCTCAATATTTAAACATCCTTTTAAATAACCTTTCAAGCCTTTTCCTCTTGCTTTGCTTTTCAATATCTTCTTCGTAATACCCTTTGCCATAGTAGCCATACTCATAGCCATAACTATAACCATATTGGTAATTATAGCCATAATACCCCTTTACCTGCACATCATTTACAAGAATAGCCATATTTTTCACATCTTTTTTGTTGTACAGTTCGTCTATCAGTTGCAACACATTTTTAGTGGAGTAGCTATGCCTGATTACAAATATATACATATCGATCATATTCTTAAGCAGCAGGGCATCTGTCACAATGGCCACCGGAGGGGTATCTATGATAACCGATTCAAAATCTATTTTTATTTTTTCCATGAATTTTTCCATCCGTTCTGATCCGATAAGTTCAGCAGGATTCGGAGGTATTGGGCCTGCATTGGCAATAGACAGGTTCTCAATGTTGGTAGAATGAATAATTTCATTTGATGTGCTTTTATCAATCAGGAAAGTGCTTAACCCTGTCTCATTTTTTATATTAAATACTTTATGAACTTTTGGTTTGCGTAAATCAAGACTCAACAACAACGTTTTCTTTCCAGCCATAGCCATGATAGCAGCGAGGTTCACAGCGCAAAAGGACTTCCCTTCACCGCTTATGGTGGATGAAATGGATATTACTTTCCGGTCTTTCACTTTCATCAGGTATTGAAGGTTAGCCCTAAGGGAACGGAAAGATTCGGCCAGGGCTGATTTTGGATTTTCAAATACAGGCAATTCCGATTCCTTTTCGTTGTGACCAATAGCTCCCAGGATGGGTACATTGGTATGTTGTTCAATATCTTTGCGATCAGTTATTTTGTTGTTGACATATTCGAGAAAAACTATTAACAGCAAAGGAAGGATGCTTCCGATAATAAGCGCCATCGTGTAGTTCATGGAAGTTTTAGGCTTGATCCTGCCGGCATTCTCCGGCCGGGCAATGTCCAGAATTTTATGATCAGATGTGTTTGACGCTTTTGTTATGCCGGCTTCAGCACGTTTTTGAAGCAGGAAGGTATAGATCTGGTCGTTAATGTTGAATTTACGTTGAATGTTGATCAGTTGGCGTTCGGTATACGGAAGTTTTTGAACACCTTTTTCAATTTTGACAATCCGCTCATTCAGGTCAGCCAGGACAATACTATTGGCATCGATAAGGCTGGTAACATTTTCAAGCAAGGCACTTTTTATGTTATCAATTTGGGAATTAACCTGAAGAACCTGGGGTGAATTCTCCTGTGCTGAAAACACGATATTCCTTCGTTGTATGTTTATTTCATTAAGTTGTATAACCAATGAACTGAGCAAGTTATCCTGTATGTCGACTACAGAAGGCGCTACCACATCGCTGTAATCTTTTTTGTTCTTAATATAATCCAATAAATAAGTATAATAACGCAGGTTAATGTCTAACACAGTTTTTTCCGATTGTAATTGTTCCATCTGGTCAAATAAAAAGCTACCCTCTTTGCTGAGATCAATAACCTTATTAGCCGAGCGAAAATTCTGCAAGCGAATTCCTGCTAATTCCAGTGAGTCTACCACTCCGCTTAACTGGGCATCAATAAACTTAATGGTGTTATCAGAAACCTGGTTTTTTTCATTCAGGTTTGTCCTGATATATACCTCGCTAAGTTTGTTAAGATAGTCCGTTACCTGCTGCGACACATAGCCTGTCATGGAAAGTGTTAAAATAGAACCTTTCTGATCATTCACTTCTATGTTTAGCGCTGACCGATACCGGTTTGTTAATCCATTTATATTATTTATTAAAAAAAGGTACTTCTTGTCTACATGCTGGGCCAATTGAAACCTCTCAGGCCTGTTTAAAAAAACAGTGAAATGAAACGACGGATGTTCAAAAGGCTGTCCGAACTCAAGGGTTTTGGATAATTCAAATTGGTCATCTATATCCAGCCTGTATGTATCTTTTGAAAGTATGGTTATGCCTACAGGATACCCTATCATATTGTTTTTTGTAGTATCCAAAACCACTCGGAACGGACTGTTTTTGTATAATTTTTGTTCGGCAATACCCCTCCTTCCTTTTGCAATATAAGTAATGTCAAAATTAAGTTCTTCAATGGCCATACGGGTCAATGTGTAAGACTTTAAAATACTAATTTCATTTTCTACAACCGCTTTTCTTTTTTTGTTCCTTACCCGTGAAAGTTCTTCCAGCACGCTTTCAGCACTTCCTGCTTGGGAACCCTCTTCTCCAATTATAATTGAGCAGCTTGCCTGGTAAATATTTTCTGAATACCTATTTACCAGATAAGCTGCTGTCATGGCAATGAAGATTGAAATAGCAAACCACCACCAGTGATATAGAATCTGGAAGAGGTATTTTTTTATGTCAATGCCTTCTTCTTCGCGGAAGTATTCGGGGTAATTATCCATGAATTTTCAAATAAATTGTTAATGATTTAAAGAACGTATTTTTCATTTTATTACTGGTTGAGCTTCATAAATATTGGTTGAAGTTTTCGAAACCGTATTGTCTGAGCCAATTATAAAGTCATCAATTATTTTTGATTACATTAAAAACTTTATCCTGTAATTGATATATGGCCTTGTAATCTTTCTTTAAGGAATTCATAATTTCTTTTTAAAGAGGGAAATCTAAGTCGCGCTAAAAAATCATTGCTTAGAATTTTAGCTATATCTTCAACAGGCACTAATTTTCGAACCGTAAACCATGGATAAGATTCAATTCTGCGTTGAATAAGTTTTAGCCTATCAAGATGACCTATTCTTTCTTTCTTTCCTTCAAGAATAAGCAAAATATCTTCAGAAGCTATTGAATAGTCCCTTATAATTCTTTTCAACAATTTGATCTTTTCTTGCTTGTTTAATTGTTGTTGATTATTCACTGTGATTAGTTCTTTTTTGTTTTTTCTTCAAATTTAATTCTTTCTACTCGAAAAAGTATTCCAAATTACAGTAAAGTTAAAGTCTATTATTTTTACAGCTCCGCCTCCTCAGTCACATGCACGTGACTAAATAAAGAAAGTTGATTTTTATATAAAATTCTATTTTACAATATAAAGCAATTTAAATATAATGAAAATTGCTTTACCTGTAAAATAACAAAACCAACCTAGATAGAGTTTTATCAACATCTTAATTGTTGGTAATATAAAATGGGCAAAGATAGAAAACCCATTATTTTTTTTATTAATTGTTATTAACAATATGGAAAATATTTTGAAACTTATGATTAATAAATACTTGAGATTTTTTAATAATGTGGGGTCAGGTTATGATTGTAAAAGATTTCCTTTCCCAACCCTTAACCAGGGAGTTTACTAAACGTAAATGACCTGTTTAAGAGCAAACGTAACGAAGTATGCGGACTTTATAGACAAACACTAAATAGCTTCCGGGTGCATGATATGTTCAACAAAAGCAGGATGAATATCTACTGTGAAATTTTGCTCAAGAACATCAAGATGTATGAGTAACTTACTTTTTCCTTTTACTTTTGAAATGTTGCCTTTTAATCCTTGCAAAACACCTCGGTTAATACGAACAAAATCGCCCTCACGGTAACCTTCAGTACTAACTTCGAAATCTGCGCCCGAATTCAATAATATTTTTATGTTTTGTATTTGCCAATCAGGTATGGGAACCGGTCTTCCCGAAAATTTAACAATAGTGACAATATTTGGGGTTTGCAATACATTGAAATATTCTGAATTGCATATATTGACAAATACATATGATCTTATAAGTGGTTCATGAACT
>CAZWGG010000387.1:0-5666 GCA_964633305.1 uncultured Bacteroidales bacterium | reverse complement strand
CAAAAAAAAGAGAAGTGCTATGTATACAAGACACGTGTGAAGTCAACCTTAGCAACCATAAAGGACGTCTTTCTCCCAATAGCGGATTAGGTTGTTCAGATAAATCAGATACTACTCACTGTTTTAAATTACATCCGGGATTAGTAGTTGATGCAAAAGATTTTTCTCCTCTCGGATTTTCATCAATAAAGGTTTTTCATCGTCCGGAAGATAAGCCTGATAAAATGAAAGGATATCAATTCATGAGGCAAAAACCAATAGGCAACTATATTGTTGATTTCCTTTGCAATAAATTAAATCTTGCTATTGAAGTTGATGGGATAGTCATAATTTTGACCAAGTGTATGAAAACGACATAAAAAAGTAATCCTAAAAAAAGAACTCGCCGAAGCTTCTCATTTTCATTTCGAAGCTTCGGCGAGCGGAGGCGGTCACGACGGGACTCGAACCCGCGACCTCCGGCGTGACAGGCCGGCATTCTAACCAATCTGAACTACATGACCTTTTAAAGCGCCACAAAATTAATGCTTATTTCGTTACTTGCAAATGAATTGGTGAAAAAATTATTTGGTTCGAAGATTGTCCGAAGACCGAAGGCTGACGTCCTGACCGAAGGTTATGTCGTGGAGGTCAAGCAAACTGGGATTACTGTTAGTAAACACCGATGATTTATAAATTATTTAAACACAATAAGTTTTTTAAAACATGTTTTAAACCTATTTTTTTGAGTATTTTTGCACTCTTATTTATCATCCAGCTGAGAAATAATACGTATTGTTTCAAGGATTTTATTTTAAATCTGACCCAAAAGACGATAACCAATGGAAAAGAGAATAGGCAGTATACTTATTGTAGTTAAAGATAAAGAGAATATTAACTTTCTCAACCAGGTACTTACTAACCATTCATCTGTTATTATCGGCCGCCAGGGCATACCGCTTAGGGAGAGAGCAATTAATATCATTTCATTGGTAGTGGAAGGAACCACCGATGAAATAGGAGCACTTGCGGGACAATTGGGCAGATTAAAGGGAATTAGTGTGAAGTCTGTTTTAGCCAAAGACTAGCACATACTGTAAAAGCGAAGTGTTAACCAATTGAGATGAAGCCGGTATGATGATGTTTACACCCGAAAAATATAAAATTGTTGATGAGCCGCAAAAGCCATTCATTGACCCTGGTGAAATTAGTTATTTTCTGAGAAATACTTGTTGTGATAAATTGAAAATACACGATATTATTGCAAAATCGCAAAGCAAAGTAAGGCTTGGCCTTGCCGATGTGGCTGCCCTGTTAAATGCCAATGCCCCGGATGTTATCCAAGAAATAAAACAAGGGGCACAACAGCTTAAGGAAGATATATACGGCAACCGTATTGTATTATTTGCCCCCTTATACGTGGGCAACAAATGTACCAACAATTGCAGGTATTGTGGTTTTAGGGCGAGTAACAAATCCGCCCAAAGGCAAACATTATCGGAACAACAACTTGTACAGGAAGTTGAAGCCCTGGAAGAAAACGGGCAGAAAAGGCTAATACTTACTTTCGGAGAACATCCCGATTATGACGCTGATTTTATTGCACAAACCGTAAAAAAAGTTTATAGTGTTAAAAAAGGCAAAGGAGAAATAAGAAGGGTGAATATTAATGCAGCACCGCTTGATGTTGAAGGTTTCAGGAAAGTTAAAGGGGCAGGTATAGGTACATACCAGATTTTTCAGGAAACCTATCACCCTGGGATGTATAAAGTTTATCATCCGTCAGGGAAAAAAAGCAATTACAATTACCGTCTTACTGCACTTGACCGCGCACAGGAAGCAGGACTCGATGATGTAGGCATAGGCGCTTTGTTCGGATTGTATGACTGGAAATTTGAGGTTATGGGACTTGTGCGGCATGTCAATCATCTTGAGGCATGCTATAATGTTGGACCACACACTATTTCGTTTCCACGTTTACAGGAGGCAGCCTCTATTCATATTAATGGTAAATACCTGGTTAGCCATGACGAGTTTACCAGGCTAATAGCTATACTCCGGCTTGCTGTTCCTTATACCGGGCTTATCCTTACGGCCAGGGAAACTGCAAAGGTAAGAAGTGAAGTTATGCGTTTTGGCGTATCGCAAATTGATGGGGGGACAAAAATAGAGATTGGCGCTTACGCAAATACGAATAATAATCCTCAAAACCTTAATAAAGAACAGTTTAGGATAAACGACGAACGTTCACTCAACGAAATAATTGAAGAATTGCTTAACCAGGACTACCTGCCTTCGTTTTGTACAGCATGTTACAGGTTAAACCGGACAGGCGAACATTTTATGGAGTTTTCTGTACCCGGTTTTATCAAACGGTTTTGTTCGCCAAATGCTATTTTAACCCTGGCAGAATACCTGGTTGATTATGCCCCTGAACCAACTGCCCAAAAAGGTTGGCAAATGATCGAACATAACCTGCAAGCCCTCAATGGAAATACAGATATTGAAGAGATAAGAAAAAGAATTAATCGCATAAAGCAAGGGGAGAGAGATTTGTATTTTTGAGTGTTATGCTGTTTGTTTATAAGTGTAATAACTAAGAGTAGGGCTATCAAATAGTTAAATCATTATTTATTTGGAATTTAAGACACAAAGAAAAATAAATATAGTTATCTTTATATGAGATTATTTATTTGAAATACTTGAATAAAGAGAACTGATATAATTCAATTATTTTTTTTTTTTATAAAACCATTAGATATATACTGTGTATTGTCCTTTATTGTCCCGAATTAGGGGATTATGCAGAAGCAAGCGTAGTTTGGTAAATTTGACCAATATCAGTTCTCTTTATTTCTTGCAATTGAATAGTTAAATTAAAACGTTCGGTTTAATTTATTTTCAAATTACTCTCTTATTCCCTGTACAAATTTTTTTATCCTGGTTTCCAAGCTGCCTTCTTCAGAGAGTGCCTTTATAAAGGCGCTTCCGATAATGGCCCCATGGGCATATAGACACGCCCGTTGGAATGTTTCGTGATTTGAAATACCAAAGCCAATTAACCTGGGGTTATTTAACTTCATATTTTGTAGCCTGGTAAAGTATTCTTCCTGTTCACTGGCAATTTTATCTTTTACCCCGGTAGTTGAAGAAGCAGATACCATGTAAATAAAGCCTTTGCTTATTTTATCAATTTTTCTTATTCTTTCTTCAATGGTTTGTGGTGATACCAGGAAAATCTTGTGCAGGTTATACTTGTCGAATACAGGTTTGTATTCATTAAGGAATACTTCTAACGGCAAATCGGGCAAAATAATACCATCTAATTCTAATTCATTGCATTTTTTGCAAAAATTTTCAATACCATATTGCATAACCGGGTTTATATATCCCATCATGATTAATGGGATATTCACTTCATTTCTTATGTTTTTAAGTTGTTCAAATAATAACCGGACGCTCATTCCGTTTTTTAGCGCTTTATCATTGCTTTTCTGTATAACAGGTCCGTCAGCCATTGGATCGGAGAAAGGCATGCCTATTTCAATTAAGTCAACCCCATTTTTCGCTAAAAGTTTTATTATAAGTCGGGTATCATTAAGTGTTGGATATCCTGCTGTAAAATACACAGAAAGAATTTTAGATTTTTTTTGAGAAAATAACTCATTAATTCGGTTCATTTTAGTTTGATTTATTGTATTGTAACATTTTTTCAAGGATATATTTGTTTTGGTACTATTTAGTTCTTTACTATGTATTTCAAAGCAACAAAATCACACAAATCTTATAAATATGTTTCCATGTGCTTAATGTAGGTTGCCAGGTCTTTATCTCCCCTTCCTGAGAGGTTTACCACAACGATATCGCTAGTGTTAAATTTTCTCTTATCAAGAATTGCCAAGGCATGGGCCGATTCAAGTGCAGGAATTATTCCTTCCATTTTTGTTAGCCTGAAAGCTGCTTTCAGTGCTTCATGGTCGGTAGCATGCTTAAATTCTGCCCTTCCCGTTTTATACAAGTAACTGTGAATGGGCCCAATACCTGGGTAATCAAGTCCGGCCGATATTGAATAAGGTTCAATAACCTGTCCGTCTTCATCTTGCATAAGCATAGAACGGCTGCCATGCAATACACCTGGTCTGCCCAATACCATGGTTGCTGCTGTTTCACCCGAGTTAATTCCCTTTCCGCTTGCTTCAACCGCAATAAGTTTTACATCTTCATTATCAAGGTAATGATAATAAGCCCCTGCGGCATTGCTTCCACCACCTACACAAGCAATAATATAATCAGGATGCTCTCTTCCTGTATGTTCTTTAAGTTGCCATTTCATCTCTTCGCTAATAACCGATTGTAACTTTGCCACCATATCGGGGTAGGGGTGAGGGCCAACCACCGAGCCGATAATATAGTGTGTGTCAACAGGGTTGTTTATCCAGTCACGAATAGCTTCGTTGGTAGCATCTTTAAGTGTCATATTTCCACTGTAAACAGGAACCACTTCTGCTCCCAGCATTTTCATTCTTAATACGTTTGGTTGTTGCCTTTCAACATCAAGGTTTCCCATGTAAACTATACATTTTAGACCCATAAGGGCGCATACTGTGGCGGTGGCCACCCCATGCTGTCCGGCGCCTGTTTCGGCAATAATGCGTGTCTTTCCCAGTCTTTGTGCAATAAGAATTTGTCCTATAGTATTATTAATTTTGTGGGCTCCTGTATGAGCAAGGTCTTCACGTTTAAGATAAACAGATGTATTATAGTACTTTGAAATACTTGCAGAATAATATAGTGGTGTTGGTCTGCCTGCATAATCTTTAAGTAATTTACGAAATTCAGACTGAAAACCGGTATCTGACAGAATTTTCAAATAGTTTTCTTGGAGTTCATGAATATTTGGATACATCATTTCGGGAATAAATGCTCCGCCAAATTCGCCGTAAAAACCGTTTTTGTTAACTTCAAATTTCATTGTTGCTATTTCTAATTTTTTGAATAAATGGTTGTATCAAATTAATATCTTTTTTCCCGGGATAAAGTTCGAACTTGCTATTTATATCCAAGGCATGGAGCGCAGAATGGGTTAGTTGTAAAATTTTTTTTATATCGTCCGGTGCTATTCCACCACTTAAGAAAAATGGCTTATGACAGGTATATTTTTTGAGGATATTCCAGTTAAACTTCTTCCCTGAGCCGCCGAATAGTGGAGTTTTTGTGTCAAAAAGGGGGTATTCGCAATATTTACTAAATACGTCAATAACAGAAAAATCAAAATTCTCATCCACACTAAACATCTTTATTATTTTAACCCCTGAATTTTTTAATTCGCTGCAATATTTTACATCTTCTGTACCGTGTAACTGGACATAACCCAATCCGTATTTTTTAACTTTGCTAAGAACATAATCTGCAGGAGAATTTACAAATACACCTACTTTTTGTATGGTATCAGGAATCATTTCGGTTATTGAGGGGTCGAAATTTTCACCAACGAACCTTTGTGATTTTTCATAAAATATAAAGCCAATGTAATCGGGATTTAATTCAATTAAACGTTGAATATTCTCTTTTTCCCGCATTCCGCAAACTTTTATTTTCAAAACTTTTTTCATAAAGAAACTCACAATTTCGTTATTCCAGGCTTTTCATTTTTTCAACAAATTCTCTAAAAGCTTTTGGCGGATCAT
>CAZWGG010000386.1:0-5672 GCA_964633305.1 uncultured Bacteroidales bacterium | reverse complement strand
CTTAAATTGGAATGAAGTAAAAAAGGCTGCCTAATTTACTTTTTAGACAGCCTCCGTTTTAGTGGAGGAGGTTGGTAGAATGGGTGAAAAAACGATGATGAGGTTTGATAATGTAGTGAAATGAATCTATACAGTATCCGCTCTCAATCTGTAAACACGTTTTCACTTTATAGGGATGTGAATGTTTCCCTAGTAAACCTGGCGCTATTTTTGATTTTCAAACTCGAAATCCCATAAACCGGGATTTGTAGTCTGTTTCATTTTTAATCCTTCTTATTTTTTATTAGTTTTTAATATAAAATTGTCAACGACAAAGTTTTAACTACATTACATGTCACCTAAAGCAGCACCTTGAAAACGATGAGTTCCGATGGATAACTGCAGGAATAACCTTGTCAAAGCAAGAATAATACAGTTAGGCACTTCTCGCAAAATTGACTTTTAAAATTAAGGTAACATCTTATAAGTACAACATTTTTGTTTTTCGCGATTTGCTTTTTTTAGGATTAGAATTTGAATCATCTTCATCCTCATTTGAAGATGAAACAGGGTCTAAAGGAATTGAAAATTTAAATGTTGAACCACCATATTCATTTGATTCAACCCAAATATCGCCATTAAAAAGACTTACAAGACCTTTGGCAATGCAAAGGCCAAGGCCAAATCCCTTGTTTTCTTTTCCAAAACAATAGTCAGACTTCTTAAATTTTTCAAACAATTGCGTATGGTTTTCTTTTTTTGTTCCAATCCCCGAATCCTTAACATAAAACATTATCTTGTTAAGATTAAGCACACTATATCCATATTCAATAACACCTTTTTCAGTGAATTTTAAGGCATTAATAAGTAAATTTGACAGTATTTGTAATATTTTTTCTTTATCTGTAATTATATTGAGTTTAGGATAATACTTATCTTCATTTCTTAAGATAACAATATTGTCTTTTTCCATTATATGCTTTTGCAGGTTCATATAACCATGAATATCGTCAAAAAGAGAATGCATGTTACAAGGCTCTTTTTTAAGCATAATGTTTCCTGTTTCAATGAGTGACGCTTCCAACAAGTGGTCAATTAATTGTAAGAAAAACTCGCTGCTTGATGTTAATTTGTTCAGGTAATCTTTTTGTTTTGCATTACTCAGTTCTTTTTGCTTTAATAATTCTGCAAATCCGACAATAGAATTCAGAGGAGTCCTAATTTCATGAGAGATGTTATTTAGAAAACTTGTTTTAAGTTTCTCTGTTTTTCGTGTTTCTTCATGCATTAGTTTTTCAAGTTTATCTACCTTTTTCAACAATTGTTTGTAACTGGGATACTGTACCCGAACATTTTGTTTTCCTGTTTTGATTGCAAATTTTTTGAGAAGATTAAATACCCATTTTATGAATTGATTGATATGCATAATGTTAGATTTTTGGGATTTGTGAAAAATTGTTTTCATGGGCAATTATAAGTTAAAAATTAATAATTACACGAAAAAGGGAACCAAATGGACACGATCGGTCAAAAGGATCTCACTAAATTTTTTTACACGCGTTAAGGTTTGTACAATCGGGTCCTTTGGTTACTTTCCTGTTTGTCATAGTATATTGGTTATTTTTTTAATTTTCGTAATAATTTTTTAGCTTGTTTACCATAAAATCCGTCATAATTCACAATTTCTTCAAACTGCTTTCTGGCATTTTTGTTGTCATCGGTAGCCACGTAACATAGTCCTAAATACCACTCAGCCTGCTCAATATACATATTGAACTTTTGGTCTATTACTTTTTGGAACGACTGGCCTGCACGGTCATATTCTTTCAGCTCCAAATAAGATATTCCTGAATAAAATTCCAGTCCTATTCGTGAAGGGTCGAGGGTAAGTATCTTTTTGAACAATACCAGGGAACCCCTGAAATCACCTTTTTCATACTTTTGCATGGCAATGCCAAGGTCCGGGTCAAGGCTTTCTTTAGCCGACCTGAATGACATAGTAGCATCATACGATTGGTAGTACTTATTAAAAAGTTGTTCGGTAGAGTATTGTCTGCTTATTGAAAATAGCCAGATGAGTGTTAAAACCACTATTGAAGCCAGGGCAGAACTGTAAATAACTGGCCTAAACTTCTCTACAGGCATACGCTTTTCCGTATTTTCATAAGCAGCAGAAACTTTTTCAAGCTGGGCCCTGTACTGCATGAGCTTTTTGTCGCTTATTGCTTTGTTAACTTTTCTTCTCATGTCAACCTCGTTTTGCAACCAGGTATTTGCTTCCAGCTCCTTTTTAAACCAAATGAGCTCTTGTTCGCCCATTTCCTCATCGAGATAACGTTCGATGAACTCGGAATAGTTTAGCTGATTTTTCATTTTTTACTGACCTTTTTTTTTATGTAAGCTTTATTTTAAAGTTTGATAATATAAGTGAAATTGTGTTGTAACTATATTTATTTAAAAGTTTTGTTTAATTATACTCAACTATTCTTAATCACTTTTTACTGTCTTTTATCACCGGTTTGAAATTATATTACTTGTAAACTGGCAAAAAAAAAATAATAGGAATATTTGTTACTATATAAACAGTCTCTTTTTTTATTTTTTATAAACTTTATTACATGGTGTACATCATTTTTTATTTGGGCGTCTTATGCATATTTACCTGCTCACTGTAAATATTTACAAGCCAGCTCACCTTCTCACTTCATTTTTATTTTCTAAACTCATGCTTTTGCATGGTTTATATACTCTCCACATTACCTTTTTGTAAAGAATTTAAGCGTACACTATGTTAAGCTTATGTTATTTTTTCCGGGTACCTGTTATTTTTATTGGTTAACCTACTCTTTTAAAGCCCTTTTTTTCCTGGCAAGCTTTTCGGTATCCGCTTTTATTTGTTTAGTTATTTTTTATAACAATATTTTTATAAATTTTTTTAAAGAGGTAAAGTTGACGGAGGATCAGTTCCGCCTTTTACTTTTTCCAGTTCCACAGTTGTTAAGTTTTCAATGGTTTCGTTGCTTAATACGCTTGTTAAGCAGTTCTTTTTGTAATTGAGGGTAGTTTTTTTCATGATATTAAAATTTTGAGGTTATAGTTTGTGTTTATTTGTTAGTTTATACAATTAAGTAACATGGGCCAAAAAAAGGTTACCCTTTTTTTCTAAATTTTTTTACAAAAAAATGAATTAACTTATAATGTTTTGATATATAGCACAATATTAAGTTATTTTTTTAAATATTTTTTTAAAGAAGAATTGATACCGGGATTTAATCCTCAATGGGAATTTTTGAGCAGTGATGCAGATTGATAAATGAATTGAATCCATATTCCTTTTAGGGTACCACCCCTGGCAGCAGTGCTACCCTTTATACATATTTTTTGTAAATATAGTATAGGATGCAGCCTTGCTCCTACGCCGTAACCAACTACAGTGTGGGCTTATGGCAGCAATCAAAATTAAAATAGAGGGTGTCTCAAAACTCTGTGGTTCTCTGATTTTACTCTGTGTAAGCTCTGTGGTAAAAAATATAAAAAACTGGACCACAGAGAGACACAGGGAAGTTCCACGGAGGTACACAGAGAAAGAACAAAAAATATTTATCTTTTGAGACGGCCCCTATTCTTTTGATGGCAGCAGAAGGCTGCATTATATCATGAGTAATAATATTGGGGGATAATAAGTAGAATAATTGAACACCCCTTTATATAGATAATAATTTCTGAAAAATTACTTTTAGGATAGACTTATCTTTTCCATTATCGTTTAAATAATATAAAACAAATTACCTCCTGTTATGGATATTCAGCCTTTTTGTAGTTATTACTGCCTTTTACGGTTCATGAGTTTCCTCTCCTCGGTTTTTCAATTAAAGCCCTGCAGGGTTATGTATTTCTGATTTTGGCTTGTGTATAAAGAGCAGGGCAGCAGTGTGAGTGTGACAAAACCGGTGAAATGCTTTAAATCATTGTATAACGATATTTACTTATCTTTTTAGGTGTTACCCCTGAGTAGGTGTACTATCCTGTGGCACTTATCAACTTCAGGTTGTTGATTTTGTGATAAGTGACATCTTTTGTTATTACACTATTAAATAACTTGCACGATGATTTAAAATAGGTTAACTTGGCCATCGAAAATTTTCCACAAGATGGGGCTTCAACACAATACGGTAGCTATTAAGAATTTGCTGGCTAGATGTATTGTTTTTGTTGCTGTTTTAAGCCAATCGACAAACTCCTGGTCACTGGAAAATGTATTACCTGTTGATTCCATTACTTTTCAAATTCTTGAAGATTCTGCTAAATATTATAACAACAAAGGAATTGACTTCTTTCAAAATGGCAAGTTTGAAATTGCCCAACAATATCTTCTCAAATCATTAGAAATAATGGGGAGAATATACCCGGATAACCATAAAAATTATGCCAGTGCATTAGTGAACTTAGGGGCTATTTATTCTCAATTATGGAAGTTTGAAGATGCACTTGTTTTTTACAATAAAGCTGAAAGAATTTTTCAGGTTGATACCAATAGTTATCTTATTCAGCTTGGAACAATTTCACGAAATAAAGGTATTATTTATTTGCAATTAGGTGATATGCATAAAGCTCTAAGTTATAACTTTAATGCCTTAAGCTTTTATAATAAATTAGATAAAAGAGATGCTCAAGTAATTGAAAGTTATATATATCTGTATAATGGATTTGGATCAGTTCTTGATGCATTAAAGAGATACTCAGAATCGCTTGATAATTATAGGGCTTGTTTAGAACTAAGCATGAAATATGATAAAGGGTTTTTACCAATAGTTTATGAAAACATAGCAAATACATATAAAAATATGGGAAATATCGATTCTGCTAGTTATTACTTTCATGCTGCACTTCACCATTTCAATACAGGCCGGTATGAATTTCATAATTTATCCAGTATCTATAAAAAGCTGGGGTTATTACTTTTATCCCAAAACAACTATAAAGATGCCCGGTTTTATTTGCATAGATCATTAGCCATAAGTTTATCTCAAAACGGAAGTAAGCACCCGGAAACTTCGGACTGTTATTTGAGTTTGGCCCGGTTGTTTGAAAGACAACAGGTATATGACAGTGCGTTTTTTTATTACCAAAAATCTGTTTGTTCACTGGTTGACGATTTTAATGACACCGATGTTTATTCGTTACCTGCATTACTGGCCGTAATTTCAAAAATTTACTTGCTTAGAACGTTGAAACACAGGGCAGGGGCCTTAAAAAAGTACTACCAGGTTACCAATAATGTACGCGATCTGGAAGCATCGCTCCAAACCTATGACCTGGCCATACAATTAACCAGCCTTATACGTGTGGGGTATCAAAACCAGGAGAGCAAGCTGTATTTATCTGAAAACGAACGGGGTACGTATAACGAAGCCATATCGGTTGCCTTGCAATTGGCCCAACAAACAGGTAATGTCGTGGCACGGTACAAAGCATTTGAATATGCCGAACGAAGCAAGGCCGCTATATTATTAAATGCCTTGCGCGATAAGAGGGCCAGGGGCTTTGGAGGCATACCTGCCAAATTGTTGCAACAGGAAAAAGACCTGGTACGCGACATTGCTTTTTACAACGAGCAGGTTTATGAAGAAAAGCGTAAACAACGGCCAGATAAGGCCAAGCTTGATATATGGCAAAGCAGGCTGTTTAGCCTT
>CAZWGG010000385.1:4589-5685 GCA_964633305.1 uncultured Bacteroidales bacterium | reverse complement strand
TAACAACTTTGAGAATTATCGTCTTTTTGTTTTTTAGGTCTTTTATTTAATTGAATTAATACTTAAATTTATTTTAATAATTTGTATTTCATCAATTCCTTTTCTGATGTTAAATTTACTATATATACCTGATTTTTAGGCAATTTACTGACATCCAGATATTTTGTTGCGTCAGCAATAGATTCAATAACATCAGTGAATACTACCTGTCCAAGGTAATTAACAATTTCAATACGTAATTTACCATTAATATGGGTAATTATTTCTAAGTTATCTGTCATTTTTGAATAAAAACAAGAAATAACAGGCATATCTTCAATATTTTTAGTATTTGAAATTGTCCCATTTTTATTTACGGTTATTTCAAAGTCAGTTATAGAGGGTGATCCTGGTGATAAAACAACTTTCAATTCCTCATTCATTGAAAAATTCGGCAATTCAGGATGAACGGTATATGTTCCGTAATACAGATTATTAAACGAATAGTTTCCCTGATTATCAGTCATTGTATAATTTACAACATTTCCATTTTCAGAATAAAGAAATACAGGGATATTCCCTTCACCTGTTGAAAGTGTGCTTTTTAAATCGCTTTCACCATCAATACTAACCTTACCTGCTATTGAGCCTATGCCTCCAGTATAAAAGAATGATTTCCTTAATTGTATGTCTACTTCATATAAGCTACTATTTACATAAATAACATCGGCCCTGTTCCAAAGTAGTTTATTCTGATAATATGTAGGAAGATATTTTTGTGTTCCAAAAATATTTGGAATTGCATACATAATATAGTTACCTTCTTCTACATTGTTAAAACTGTATTCTCCATTGTTTACTATATCTGCATCAACAGGGAGATAATAATTAGATATTTCCTTATAAAGGATTATAGTTCCACTGGATAATAGTTCATTATCCCCTTTTACTAATCCGGTAATACTATAATTATCGGGTATCGTATCGCCAAAAGTTAGTGTCCGGCAGTAAGTATCCATACAGCTATCTTCCGCATATATGCTCAGGCAAACGTAAGCAGAAGTAAGGTTTTCTGCATACGTATGGCTTGGGTTTTGGGTATACGAAGTGCCGCCAT
>CAZWGG010000385.1:0-4489 GCA_964633305.1 uncultured Bacteroidales bacterium | reverse complement strand
TGGAGCCAGATACGGAACTGTCGTAAAACTGAACCGTCCTGCTTACCATGGGGTCGGAATTGGTGAAAAATGCCTGGCAATAAGTGCTGTCGGGTGTAGTATCGCCAAAAGTTAGTGTCCGGCAGTAGGTATCCATACAACTGTCATCGGTAAATATACTCAGGCATACATAGGACGAGGTGAGATTTTCAGCAAATGTATGTGTTGGATTTTGGTCATACGAAGAGCCGCCATCACCGAAATTCCATTGATACGTTATAATGTTAGAACTTGATGTGGAACTATCGTAAAACTGAACAGTCCTGCTGACTTCAGGATTTGTATTGATGAAAAAAGCATTACAATCCCCAGTAGCATAGGTTTGCATATTTGATGAAAATAATAGCAACCCAAATGTTAGTAACGGAAAAGTGTGTTTTAGATTTTTCATATTAAGCATATTTTAAATTAATAAAATGGTTGGATAATTTTAAGTTTTTATAAAATGATCCGTAATGTTCATAAATCCCTTAACCAAATTTTATTTTTTATAAAATAGTATATTGAAATCCAAACTTAATACCAAAAGTATACATATTGAATTTGTATTTGTAACTATCATCTATTATTGAAGACAGACCTTGTTTATAAAAACCCTCCAGTATAAAAGATAATCTGTTTGTAAAATAAAAAACACTTGCATAACTGGCGTAAAAACTAAAGCTAGACTTTTTGTATGATACTTTTTCTTCGCCTAATTCCAAATTGGTAAATAATAAATCAGCAGAATTATTTATTAAATATTGCCAATAAATACCTGCATTTATTGAAAGTGTTAATTGTTTTTTAGAAAAAGCATATCCAAGAATAACAGGTATTTCAACGTAATTGAATTTTTGTGTTGAATTTATATTTAAATAAGTAAGAGTTTCAATCCATTTTTCTTCAGTCACATAAATCCAATTTGTATCACTTCCTGATATTCCCGAATAATACCGGTCAATTGTATCGGTACGAAAATAACCACCACTCTCCTGTGTTGAATGATTGTACTTTAATTGGTAAGTATAATAACCAATACCGGTTTGTAACTGAAAATTATTTATGCGAAGATTAACTGTTAATTCAACCCCGTATTTAACCCCGTTTTGAATGGAATTTTTTATTAGATTGAAAGTTGTATCCATGGCAATTTTTTTTTCTATGTTATAAAAACAGGCTGATAATAAGGGCGTTAAGGATAAACTCATTTTAAATTTTGAGTTGGTATTTGTTTTTTCAATATTTTGTGTTTTAGGTATTTGAATTGTTTTATAAATTTTAACCGTATCAGTCATGATAAAGTTAGTTGTGTCCATAACTTGGATGTGGACCGTATCGGTTATAATCAGGTGAGTTGTATCAATAACTTGGATTTTAATCGTATCGTAAACTACATTAGATTTTGGTAAAACCTGTTCATTTTTTTCATATTGCCCAGTGTCAACTTTTGTTTTTTTTTTGTCTTCATTTCCAACATTCATTTTATACAATACTATCTGATTATTTATTTCCATATAACCAATTGACTGACCAATAAGAATCTCTTCCAGGATGTGTCTTAACGGTTGATTCTCAATGATTTCTGTTATTCTAACATTATCGGGAAATATTTTGGCGTTCCAGGAAAAATTAATAGAATACCTTTCGTTTAAAATCTTAATAGCATCATGTAATAAAATATTATTGAATACAATGGAATACTTCTTATCTAATATTGGAGTCTGGCAATAAGTTATTCTTAAAAAGAATAAAAATACAATAATACTATATCTACATGAAATTTTTTTTATCATTAATTTCAGTAATTAACAACCATTGCCTCTTAATGTAATCTTATTCTTCTCTTTTACATATTCTATAGAAAAAGTTGCTTGAATAATAGAAAGGATATTTTCAAGAGATTGATTGTCAAAAGTTGCATACAGTAAACAATTTTCTATTTCCGGACTTCCTATTATTATTTGACTATTGTATATATAATTTAGTTTAGCAACAACATCTTTCAGTTTTGTATTTTCAAAAACCAGGTTTTTAGTCTTCCATGATAAATAATTAACATCTTTATTTTTTTGCTTTATAACCGATAATGTTTTCAAATTGACTATACCCTTATCTCCTTTCTTTAGTAAAATTTTCTTTGAGTCACTTTTAACACCCTCATTTGTTAAAAAAACTTTGCCTGATTTAACCACAACCTCAATATTCTCATGTGTTTTCACATTAAATGATGTTCCAAGAACGAGGATAGTTGCCTTATTTAAATTCAACCGGAAGGGCTTACCCTGGACTTTTGCTATTTCAAAAAAACCTTCTCCTTCAAAAAACATTGTCCTGTTCTTTAAGTAAGTTTTAAAGTATTTTAACGTCGAATTTTCATTTAACCATACTTTTGAACCATCGGGTAATACCAGTTCTTTTTGTGTGCTAGTTGAAGCAAACACAATTTCCTTTTTAGAAAAACTTTTGTAGATGATAAAAATACTTAATATTAAAATTAGAATTGCAGCTACACGTACCATAACAGGGAATATCTTGCGCTTATTTTTGTGTTCTGTACTTTTTAGTTCATTGAGCACATCCTGTAAAGCATTTTTAGTATGGTATTTATCATTAAGAAATTTATCTGGATTATTCTCCCAAAGGCTTTTTATTTTTCTAAAGTATTGCATATTTTCAGTGCTCTCGCTGAGCCATCTTAATACCATGGCATTTTCATACTTGTTTGTTTCTTTATTAAGATATTTCAACAACAATCTGTTCTTTTTAATATTTTTTTTACTGATAATATACATAACAGTCCCGATCCTTTTACAAAAGAGATCCTAATTTTTTTAAAATCCCTTACTGATTATATATAAGTAAATTAATAATTTAACATATTTTTTAAGTTTTTCTTTTAAAAACAGTTTAGCTCTTCTTACCTGAACTTCCACTGTTTTAGGTGAAATATCGAGTTTTTGTGCAATTTCTTTGTGTTTTAAATTATCAAATTTGCTAAGAATAAATATCTTTTTACATTTTTCCGGTAATTCATCAATACATTCTTCCAGCTTTTCATACAAGTCTAAATAGTATTCATTTTCAGGAGAAGAATCCTCTAAAAGGTTAAAATCTTTTTCAGCAAATGCTTTAGTTTTTTTCCTGTTTATATATTTTATTGAATTGTTATGAATTGCTTTAAACAAGTATGGTTTTAATGAATGAATTTTATTTGTTTCACGATTTTCCCAGAGGTTAATAAAAAGTTTTTGAACGATTTCTTCAGCCTCGGCCTTTTCGGCAGTAAGAAAAAAAGAATATTCACAAAGCCTCGAATAATATAAGTTGAAGATATTTTCAAAAGCCTTAATATCCCCTTTTTTTAGTTGGGAAAGAAGCTTCCTTTCATTATAACCATCCAGGACTGACATGGATTTAGTATGCTATTTTTATTTTCCTACCTTCATTGTGGAGGTTAAATATAAAAATTAGTTTTCATTATACGGTAAAAAATATGTGTAATATTATTTAGTTACTTTAAAGTAAGAAAATATTCACTATACTGGAATTGCCTTTTTTGAATACGATTAGTATAAATTGTGAAGAATAATTCCTTTCCTTATATTTGGGAAGGTTTTAGAATTTGATTGTCTATATTTTAGAAGTTTTGCAGCTAGATGCTCTTATAAAAGCATGTGTGAAAAAAAACAGGACTGCACAACAGGAATTGTATACTAAATTTTATCCTGTGGTGTTTCGTATTTGTTTAAGATATGCCAGTAACACAGCAGATGCAAAAGATCTGTTACAGGAATCCTTTATACGTGTTTTTACGAAAATAAAACAGTATAAAGGAAAAGGTTCTTTTGAAGGATGGCTTAAAAGGGTTGTTGTAACTACATCAATAAATATATATAAAACAAATAAAAAATTTAAAGAATTTATTGATTTAGAAAACAAAACAACCTTAGAAATAAAATCGCCTTCCGAACCTTTTGATAATGAACGAAATGCGTGTGTGCCAGAGAAAACTAAACTAACCCTTGAAGACATAAGTATTGAATTGGTAAGAAAAGCCAATTTCAATTACAATGAATTAATAGAAGTATTAAAACTAGTACCAGAGCCGTACAGAATAGTATTTAATTTATTTATAATTGAAGAATATTCTCATGAAGAGATTTCAAAATTATTAAATATTAATATAAAAACATCATGGACACGTTTACATCGTGCCAAACAATTGTTTCAAAAGGAACTAAGTAAAAAAACTATTGATAAGCTGAATGCTTAAATGGATTGGAAAAATGAACATATAAAAAGATTATTTGAGGATACCCAGGAAAAAGAGGTTTATAAACCTTCTGATAAAGATTGGGCGAAAATCAAGGGATATCTTTCTAAAAAGGTTTTTTTTGATTTTGGATTTAAACATTTCAATATATATATTGTTGGCTTGACTGTTGGGTTATGTGTTACTGTATTGTTA
>CAZWGG010000384.1:0-5695 GCA_964633305.1 uncultured Bacteroidales bacterium | reverse complement strand
CTTTATATTTCTGAGCCATATATTCTTTATATTTTATCCGCCTTTGAAGATAATAAAATTAACCGTAACTACCTAATTAACTGATGCTTAAATTTTAGAGGCTACCATAAGAATATTAATGATAATACATCCCGAAATATTACACAAATAAAGAAGATTGAAAATCAAGACGTAACATCGGATAATAAACAGGTTAAAGCCCAAGAAGAAAATGATAATATATTCTTGGATATTTTTATTTACACGAACAAAGGAAAAGTATTTCAGAAAGCCGAAAATGTAAGTAGTGCCTGCCAGAAAACTCCTATTTTTTAAAGTCTTTGATAAGAAAACGTCAAAGACAAGGCTTTCGAAGCATTGAAAATGAGGAGTTTACTGATTGTAAATGACTATTTTCAAGGCAAGAATAACGCAGTATTTGGCGTTTTCTTGCAAAGACTAAGTAAAAATTTTAAAATCGATGATTCACTTATTCCTGGCTTATATTACTGGAAAATTCTAAAAGATAATGAACTTATTTTTGTAGGAAAGTTTTTGGTGAAATAGATACTTAAACAAAGTAATCAGGCCTTTGGCATAAATTTATTCATTCTGAACAAAAGGAAACCGGTTTTTCATCCAGGTCATATATTTTAAAGTTACCACTCACATGTAAAAGGGCCATCATATACAGCGTCCCGTTATAATAACGAAGATCGTCATCTGGAATTGATAATTCCCACAATGCTTTTACAAAATATATCTTGTTACTGTTAGTTGATGCAAGGCCTGCGACAGCATTCATTGCTATTAAACCCGGGCTGTTGTTTTCTGATAGTTTTATTCCGTCTAATGTGTATTGATCGACATAATTCTCTAAACCCTCATTATAAAAAAAATCGAGTATTTTATTACTTTCGGTTATTGCCCACTTATCTTTTCCAAACCAAATGTAATCAACGGCTATGTTCATTGCAACACGCCAGGCATCATGGCGAAAATCGTCCATCCCGGTATTCCATGGGTCGATAGGTTTACCATTGTAATAACTATAATTTGGCGTTAGGCCTGTTACCGGATGTGCAGCTTTTTTAAGAAAATTTCGACTGGTAGCTGCTACACTGCACCAGAATTGATTGTTTTTATCTGCCCAACGTGCCCATAGTTCGTAAAAATGAGGCAGATGATAAGAAGGATCGGTAAACTTGGAAGCTCTTCCTACTGGAACGAAAACAACTTGTTTTTCTTTGATAGAAAAAATATTTGTTACGGTTTCTTTGTCAATAGCGCTATCTTTTTTATTTAACGCAGCATCTAAAATAGCCTGTGCTTCTGCTTTATAATTAAAAATACCTGTTCCGTTTCCCCACCTTGAAGCGGCAAAAAAAAGTGCCGTGGCAAAATATTCTTCCCCGTCCGGGGCAGGATTAGGGCTTATCATTTTTCCATCTGTGTTCATTTGCCAGGCAAAATAGTTTTTTCTTTGTCCGTCTTTATGTTGCATGAAAGTTTTAGCCCATTTCCACATACGGTCAAATTCTTCCTTTTTATTTAATTGAACGGCGATCATCATACCATAAGACATGCCTTCGCTACGGATATCTTTATTATAAGTATCTTTAATATATGCCATATCAGGATCAACAGGATAGTAAACCCGTTGAGAATTTTCATCGCCATAAAATAATTGGGCCCATGCCTTATCTATTTTATTTTGTACTTCGTGAGAACTTTTCCCAAGTAAATCAGTAAAAAGATTGGGATAATTTTTTGAATAATAAGAGGCTACTTTTTGCATATCTGGAGTAATTGTATCAGGAATAGTTGTATTTTGGGTATTTTGGTTTTGAAAACATTGGATGAATGATGTTAAAAATGTAAGTAAAGCAAATTCCATAACTAGATGTTTCATTATGTATTTCGTTATATATTATTTATGCGATCATTTCTCTAGTACCAAAGTTGTTATAGAATTCGCAGGAATTTCTAATGGAATGTTTCCATTGTATTCCCCAACTTTGATACAATTTTCCGTTTCACTTGTTCGATAAATCACACCTTTGCTAACCAAAAAATTTTTGATTGAAAGTTCAAGCGATATATTAGTATTTTCCGTTGTATTTATAATTACAGCAGCTAGTTTTTTATTATCCGGGCTTATAAACGCTGAAATTCTCACTGCTTTATTTTCTATTGAAGCATCCACTCGTTGCCAGCCAGCATGAATAAATGCTGAAAAATTTTTAAATGCATAATAGGTTGGTCTTATATCATAAGAGGATTTGTCAGCAGTCATGCCGATTAAACCGCTTTCTTTGTCCCAAAATAAATCCCAGTATAAATAGCAGGCTACATTCTCAATTGTTAATGAATTATGCATTGTAAGTACTGTATTCATTGCATCATCCCATGTTCCTGCCCCATCTTCGTATTCTGTTTGAAAAATAGGTTTATTGCCATATTTACTAACCAAATTTTTGAGTTCGATCATCCTGGGTATAAACCTGTCTGGATAGGAGCCGCAAAAACTGCAATCGTAAAAGTGATGTGCATATCCATAAACATGTGATAAATTGTCAAGTTCAGGTATATAGGGCATGCAATTTATCATACCCGATGACTCGGGCGCTATCATTTTAGGCATGCCGGCACCCATTTCTGCATTCAACTTATTCCATACGACTTCAAAAGCAATATCGAAGCCGGCAATATCTGAACCTGGTGTCTCGGTGGGATTGAACAGGCATGATTGCCACGGGGCTGGATAATTAAGTTCATTCTGGAGGCTTATATAATCAGCTTTGACACCCGCGTTAGAATACGCGACTATACTATTATACCACCACTGGGCAAATTCATCATACATATATTTGCCATTTTCTCGTTTAAGTGTTCCTCCTGAAGTACCACCATTACTTTTTAAATATAAGGGAGGGGTCCATGATGTAATCAAAATCTTTAGATCTTTCTCAAGGTATGCTTTACCACATTTAACTATTTCTACCGATTCAAGGAAAGATTGGGGTTCAATTTGATAGTTATTTCTGATTCGTAATATATCTATGTCCAGTTCTTTAAAAAGCAATTTACAGAGTTCATCTTTTTTCGCATGATGAACAAAATCGAAGGTATAGTAAGCAATAGAACCTCCAAAACCTTCAATTTTTTGGTAACGCTCATCAATATCAATTATACCTGTTCCTTCGCGTTTGTAATGAATTTCAGGAACTTTGGCTTTCGGGCCAGATACAATTACATCGTCTACATAAAAATTAACGCCAGGCATAGGTTTTTCAAAATAAATATCTAATACCGATAAGCTGCCTTCAATATCAAGCGTGAAAGTACCCGAAAGTTGGAACCATTCTTTATTTGTAACAACTCCCTTGGCAACAGCGATATACTGCACTCCCCTGTCATCCAACTGTTCGAAAGATAAGGCAATTGAGTCGCTTGGGGCATTATCAAGTTTTACCCAGGCAGATACCTCGTATGTTTCTCCATCTATCATTTTGTCAAATAAAGTTTGTTTTATACCCTGCCAGGTGGTAAGCCTTTGAGTTGCTTTTGCACTATATTTACCGCTATGAGATGTTGTTGAATCGATTTCCATACCACAGGTCCTATCATGCCATCCCTCATTCCCATTCTCAAAACCGGGATTTGTTACAAGATTGGTATATGATTCTATTTGGGTTATTGTTCCTTTTATAAACAAGAATAATATAATAAGTATTGATATAACATGATAAATTTTTTTAGTCGACATAGATAGAAATCCTCCATATTTAAACATTAGTAAAAAAAAGATTTTTTATACAAAAAAGTTTAATTTAAATTAAATCAAAAAAATTATACAATCAAAATTTATTTTTCAAATAATAACCGATAGTAGCACTTACGTGTTTAAAAAAAGTTTTTTTTATTTACTATAAACTTTACTGAATATATATCAGTTTATCTTCCCATTAACATTATTCCACTCCAATAAAACGGAAAAGCATATTTTTCACGTTTTATTAAGTCTAGTTTTGCAAGTCTGATTGCTTGGGGATAATCTTTTCCTTCCAGTATATATTTATAGAATAATATCATTAAATCTTTGGTGGTTTTATCGTTTATTTTCCACAATGAAAAGGCAATGTTAGGTGTTCCCGAATAAATAAACCCCCGTGTGAGTGCCAATAGCCCCTCTCCCTTTAACAGTTTTCCAACACCTGTTTCGCAGGCGCTTAAAACTACAAGGTCGGCGTTTATATCTAAATTGACATTTCCCCTGCATATAATACCCCGTCTTCATCAATTGCATCATTTGTATTTCCGGAATGGTAACCGTTTTGTTGGCATACTTTAATTCATAGTAAGCAGGGTAGGTTGTTTCAAAAAATAAAACTAACGAATCCAATTTCCTGGAACAAGAAAAGTTTCCGTTTTCCAGCTCGTTTACCTTTAGTGTATCATATCCTTCTTTTTTATATTTTTCTTGATCTATGTTTGTTTTAAGGAAATTTATTTCTCTTTTCAATTTCTTTTCCAAATCTATTAAAGAATCTGGTATTCCAGCCATGTGGATAGCATTCGATTCATTGAACAGGGCAGTTAAGGTGGCGCTTTTTCCTTTCTCAATAAAGTTAAATGTTTTTATTTCACTGGCAGGGGGTTGATTTGTGTTGTCAAATTCCATGGCTGTATACACTGCCTTAGCATAATTGTTTTTGGTACTTTCACTTAAAAGTAATTTTGCACTTTCAATGTTATATTCATTTCGCATTATATTAGTAAGTTGAAACGCCATTTCATAAGTTGATATTGATGCTTCCAAATCAGAATATGCCTTTGTTTCATGCTTAAAAAGCTGGTATAATGCACTTGCTTTGCTTGTCAGACTGCTAAGTAAAATTGGTTTTGACAAGACATTTTCCAATTTCGGATTTGAATAAACCGATGTATCAATAAAATTTGGCAGATTAGCCATAAGCCCTTTTTGAAAATATTCCAATGCTTCTTTGCAATAGGTAAGTTCTTCTTTATATTTCCCCTTTTTTTCAGTAATATCAGCATAGGTTAATAAAACATCGACTTTTTCGAACATTTCATCTTTATTATCTTTCTTAAAATGTATGTGTGCAATTTTATATGTTTCATCAGCGTATTTTTTAGCAGAATCATACTTTGCACTATAAAAATAATTTTCAGAAGCTAACCTGTAATTTTTAACCTTATTGTACCAGTCTTTTGAGTTTTCATAGTATCTTGCAATGCCTTTATAATAAAGGGCGGCGCTATCGTATTTAAATTGGTTGAAGTATTCTTTTGCTTTTTGGGTTAATTCCTTTATTGAAAGGGTAACCTTAGGAAAATTAACTTGTCCTTTGGTTGTTTAAAATGATATACTAATTACAACGATTAAAAAAGAAAGTAAAATTTGTTTCATTTGATATGTTGGGTGTATAATTCTTCCGATAGGTTTTAGATGTTTCACGCTTTTTTTATTTTTTTTCTATAAAATTGATTTAAATATAATTTGAAACTAACGTAATAAAATATGAATGATTTTTTATCAAAAATTGTGCCTACTTTTTTTCCTTAACCTTTTTGGACAAAAATACGTTTAAAAAGTATAAATTTTTGCAAAAAAAATTCATTTTAATATTAAAAGATGTGTCTAAATAATAAAAAATCTGCATTTTAAACTTAAAATTTCAAGATTTGAAAA
>CAZWGG010000383.1:0-5699 GCA_964633305.1 uncultured Bacteroidales bacterium | reverse complement strand
GAGATTACAGCTACCGATGATGATGGCAACGCCGATGCTGAAAACTGGAGCGTAATGGTAAGTAATTTGAATGAAGCCCCAACTGACATCATATTAAGTAATAGCACGATCAATGAAGGTCTTCCTTTAGGAACATTGGTCGGTGTTTTTTCAACTACGGATCAGGACACAGGTGACAGTCATACTTATTTATTAGTAACCGGTGCAGGCGATACCGACAATTCCAACTTCCAGATCGTAGGTGATCAGTTACAAACCAATGACATATTCGATTTTGAAACACAAAATTTGTTCTCTATCCGTGTTAGTACAACCGATAACGGTACGGGTAATCTTACTTACGAAAAAATATTTACCATTGCTGTAACCAATATAAATGTTGCCCCCTCTGATATTGCTATCACATCTTCAGATGTCGATGAAGAACAGGCCGTAGGAACGGTAGTGGGTGATTTCTCTACTTCTGACCAAGATAATGGTGATTCTCATACATATACACTGGTTACAGGAACAGGTGATACCGATAACGCAAGTTTCCAGATCGTGGGTAACACCCTGCAGACCAATGCCGTCTTGGACTATGAAACACAGAATTCATTCTCTATAAGGGTACGGACTACCGATAATGGGACCGGTAACCTCAGTTACGAAGAAGTCTTTACTATTAATCTTATTGATTTAAATGACGATCCGGTTTTCATTAGCACGCCCATTACAATAATAACTGAGAATACATTCTATAATTATACTATTCTCACTACAGATGCTGACGCAGGTAATATATTAACAATAACAGCACCAGTGTTACCTAGCTGGCTTAGCATTGTTGATAATGGTGATGGTACGGCTATATTAAGCGGAACGCCAACCAACTCGGATGTAGGGGATCATAATATAGAGCTTAATGTTAACGACGGTTCTGCTAATGTACAACAAAATTTCACACTTAGTGTATTAATCAATTATGTAGCTCCGGTTGCTTTTGATGATATCATAAGCTTAAATGAAGATGAACAAATTAATGTAAATGTGCTTCTGAATGATCAAAACCCGGATAATGAAATTCTTACTGTTAACATGATCGGACAATCATCATATAACGGAGTTGCTACTCTTTCTGTTAATGGCGAATTAGAATACACTCCTGATGCAAATTACTATGGGTTAGATTCTATTTTCTATTCGGTATGTATTGAAGGTACCTCGAATTATTGTGATACTGCAAAAGTTCTGATTACTATTGATCCAGTAAATGATAAACCCATTGCAGAAGATATCATTGTTGATATCTATGACTACGGAATAACTACTATTTGCATACCACTTACTGATATTGATTCAGATGAATGTACCCTGACAGAAATCATTGATAACAACGTAGGTACTATATACAGTACTTGGTCTGATAACCAGTTATGTTTTGATTATGATGTCACTCCGGAATCGCTCAACATTAACGAATTACAATGCATTATATGTGATAATGGATCTCCTGTACTATGCGATACTGCTACACTAACATTAAATTACCAGATTGAAGAACTTCTCCAGATCTCTGAGGGATTGTCACCTAATGGAGATAACATTAACGATACCTGGGTGATTAGAGGAATAGAAAACTTTCCAAATAATACTGTCAAAATCTATAACCGATGGGGTGATTTAATATTCGAGACTAAAAATTATGATACTATAAATAATAATTGGAATGGAACTATAAACCGGGGATTATATTTAGGTAAAAAAGCCTCAAATGGCACCTATTTCTTTATTCTTGAACTTAATGATATTAATCAGGTGATAACCGGGTACCTAATTGTCAATTAATTGAAGCTTTGATGAATTGACGGGAGTCAATTTGTAAAACAATCAACAGAATTCTCAAAGTATAAAAACTAAGATAATTACCATGAAAACTAGACTACCAAAACAACAACCTTATCAAGGTATAAAAAATATAAGATTGTATAGAATTTTGATCGTACTGTTTATATATATAGAATTTGTTGCTCCTTCAATCGGTCAGGAATACAAATATTACTCTCAATATATGTTTAATGGCCTGGCTATTAATCCGGCCTATGCAGGTACTAACGATTTGATCACACTAACAGGGGACATCCGTGAACAATGGGTTGGTATTAAAGGAGCTCCTTCCACTCAAACAATTTCAGCTCACTCTCCAATACTTAAGGACCAATTTGGTCTGGGGATTATAATAATTAATGATAAAGTTGGTGTAACTTCTCAGCAAGATATAAGTATTAATTATTCTTATAAACTTAAGTTTCCAGGTTATAGCGTTTCACTAGGACTTAAACTGGGATTCAATAGTTTGAAATCAAAGTTTTATCAACTTTCTTACATAGAAGAACAGGATAATAATTTTCAAGATAACATGAAGGCCTTTATTCCGCTTTTTGGAATTGGGGCTTACTTAAAATCAAGTAATTGCTATATTGGAATATCTGTTCCTCATTTATATAAGTATGTTCATAAAAACTATGAAAATTCGAACATAAATCTGAAAACCTTGATATTTCTTACTGGTGGATATATTTTTACTGTAAATGAAGACATTAAGATAAAGCCCAGTTTTCTTACAAAAGCCAATTTTGGTTCAGTCGTCGAAATGGATTTAAATGCAAATGTCTATTATAAAGATGACTATTGTGTTGGTATATCATATAAATCGTTAAATTCTATAGCATTTATTTTTGAATTAGGTATTGATAAAAAATACTACTTAGGATATTCTTATGATTTGGCTACAACGAGTCTCTTAAAATATCAGTCAGGGACTCATGAAATATCCCTTAACGTTTATATTGACAATAAAAATAAAACCAAAATACTTAATCCCAGGTATTTTTAGTTAAAAAAACTTTTCCCTTGCGTTCAGATTTATATAACATTAACCCTTAAGGTTTTAAGACAAAATAACACACTGGTGCAAATAAATTAAAAAAAATGCAATTGCAAGAAATTGTACTATATTTGGAAGTCCTATAGGCTGAGGCGAAAGAAGGTAAAAAAATTAAGTTCAACCAGTAAACACTAATATGGTTTACAAAGGTTTTACACAACTTAGCGATAGTGACCTCACGACCAAATAAATTCCGATATAGCAAATTAAAGCATCTAAATAGATTATAATGGATATACAAAAAAAACAAGCAATAAAACTTTTAAAAGAATTCAAAAATAATCATTTTGCATTTGGGCTTGATTGTATTGATAAAACCGGTGAATTTGCACAAAAATATGGAAAAAAAGTATCACTTGTAGCATTGAGTCCGGACAAGGAATGGTCAAAGCCTGTTCGTGAAGCTGTTTTACAATCGCTGGAAAAAAATGGGCTAGAACTAGCAGGTGATATCATTCAAGGGGCTAGTCCTAATGCACCAAAAGGAGATGTATTTAGGATTTGTAATGAAATGAAAACGCAAAATCCTGAGGTTGTGGTATCGATTGGAGCAGGAAGCAGTATTGATGCCACAAAAGCAGCTGTTGCATATATGATTTTAGATGATAAGTATCCTGACCTTAACGATTATTTTGGGACAAACCAAGTGACAAATATGCTGGAAAAATCTTATCGCAGATTATTACCGGTTGTTGCCGTTCAAGTAGCCTCAGGATCTGCTGCACATTTAACAAAATATTCGAATATTACCGATATGGAAGCCCAACAAAAAATGCTTATTGTTGATGATGCTATTATTCCACCAAAAGCTGTATTTGACTACCGGTTTTCAGTTTCACAATCTAAAAACTTAACACTGGATGGAGGACTGGATGGAATTTCTCATTGCCTGGAAGTTTTTATGGGTATCCCTGAAAATAAAGTTAAAAAAGCCAGTCAGGTTTGTCTATTAGGTATCGAACTTATTATCACTAATTTGAAAAAAGCCATTGAAAATCCTGATGATCTGGAAGCAAGAGAAGCCATAGGTATGGGAACAGACCTTGGAGGATATGCTATTATGATTGGAGGAACAAACGGCGCTCATCTTAACAGTTTTTCAATGACTGATATCTTATCTCATGGCCGTGCCTGTGCAATTATGAACCCATACTATGTAGTATTCTTTTCTACAGCAATTGAATCACGGCTGCGAAAAATTGGAGAAATATACAAAAAAGCTGGTTACATTAAGACTAACTTAAACAAGTTTTCTGGCCGTGACCTCGGCCTTGCAGTTTCTGAAGGAATGATCAGTTTTTCAAGAGATATAGGTTTTCCTACAAAACTACTTGATGTTCCTGGATTTAATGAGGGACACCTTAACCGTTGCCTTGCGGCGGCGAAAAACCCTAAGCTTGAATCAAAACTTAAAAACATGCCAGTACCATTATCTGTTGATACTGTGGATGAATACATGGCTCCTGTATTATACGCCGCAAAAACAGGCGAAAAATCCTTGATTAAGGATATGGAATAAACTCTCTTAAAAAAGAAACTATTAACCAATAATAAACTTATCTAATACATGAGATGTTTCTTTGATTCATCTTTCCATTCTGCCTTATAATCACTATCAACAAAATAAATTTTGAGATCAGCTTTATAGTCTGCATCTACAAAATAGATTTTTTTATCTGCCTTATAATCGGCATCTGTAAAGTACCATTTGCCTTCATTTCCTTTTGCTTTGTAATCGGCATCTACTTTGAACACAAGAAGGTCTGCTTTGTAATCTGCATTGGCTACAAAAACTTTAACGTCTGCTTTGTAGTCCGCATCTACAGAATATACTTTTTGAGCCTTTGAGTTAGCTGTAAATCCTAGTATTACATAAATTGCCAGAAATAGTTTTTTAATTTTTTTCATTTTAATTTCACCTGTAATTCCATGAGCGGGTAAAGAAAAAGTATAGAAGAAGTAAACATAACTTGCTCATACAACTTAGTTTTTCAAAGTATAAATTTATGAATTTTAGGTTTCTATTTTTATGTTTTCTTGAGTTAAATAAATAAAATGTATCCGTTAAGTTTTCTAACAATTTTTTGGCATTGATATTTTCCGATATAGAAATGCTTATTCCTTGAACAATAAGGCCGGTCAGAATCTTCTAGATAAAAAAAAGCAGGTTAAAAACCTGCTTTTTAATTTAAAATTACGGAATAATTTCAGCAAAATTATTTCTGCTGATCGGTTTGCTTGAAAAAGTTGTTTTTTCCTACAAATATTTTTTTAACCAGGTTAGATTTAGCATCACTAAAATAGGCATCGCTATTCAAGGAAGAATTAATAAGGTAGTTATGCGTTGTGTCAGTGGCAAAAGCCTTTATCTGTACAGGTGCAATAAAATTATTCCCTTCAATTCTAAGGGTAAAGTCAGCATTGGATTTTTCCGGTTTCTGATCATCAACAAAATCGGAGCTTGACAAATAAGAGATTGAGTTAAGATAACTGGCTACCGATGCAGAGTCGGCCAATAAACCATCAATCATCCATTTGCTATTTTCTTTTATTAAATTAAAGGAACTGTCACCCGGGTATGTGAATGACAACCTTGTAAAATCATTCCTGTTTGATCTAATTATTGTTTTATTTCTAAAATCGTTCACTTCCCTATTAAATGTCATACCGAGAAAACCTTCAACAGAATAAACAATTTTTTCATCTGCCAACCTTATGAATGTTGACATTGTTCCCCGCTGATTGTAGTTATAAGGACTGGGGTTTTTAGGCT
>CAZWGG010000382.1:0-5703 GCA_964633305.1 uncultured Bacteroidales bacterium | reverse complement strand
GCGCTTCTCCATTGTTAAGACTTGTCTTAGGAGAATAGAAAACGATATAATCACCAAGCGAAAGCTTTTTAAGTCCGGATGATTTACCGTGACCAGCTTGTGTAATTCCACCTTTTACTCCAAGCAAAACGTGATCATACGAAATTGTGTTTATCCAGTACTTCAATTTTAATCCTTGAACTTTTTGAAAAATCCAGATTGTCATTCCCTTGAAAAAGGGAATCTTTTAGAATTATATAGATTCCCACTTAAGTGGGAATAACAAACAATATAAGAATCATTTTTGCAGAAGATTCTACTTATCATTTTTTTCTTCAACAGATTTTGTTTTTTCATCTTTATATCTCCACCAACCCGCAAGCACAGAACCCGATAGGTTATGCCAGATACTGAAGATCGCTCCGGGTAAAGCTGCGGCTGCAGAAAAGAATTTCACAGCAAGTGCAACACTCAAACCGGAGTTTTGCATTCCAACTTCAATAAAAAGCGTAAAAGGCCTTTTTTTACTAAAACCATCCTAATTTCCTGTTAGATAAACGGGTATCATCCCAAAAACATCTAACCCAAATAATTATATTAAAAACTACCAATTTATGAAATATATGTAGTAGAATAGAAAAAGTTTTAAAATTGGCATAGTATTTTAACTGTCACTTTATGATATGAAAACGAACCATGGTGAAATTAAGACTAAAAAAATTGGGAAGCATTTAAATATGAAATTAAAGGTTGTGAACGAATATTAAATATCATACAAGAAATTTAGTAACAAGTAAAAATTAAAGCTATGTCATACAATCGGTCAAACTATCCTGCTGTAATGAAAAATTTACCAGACGTAATAAAAAACAGGGCTATTAATATATTAAATACTATACTTACAGAACATGATGAGATAGAAGAAAGGTATGCCATTACTATATCAATAAATAAAGCAAAAGAATGGGTTAGAGAGCATGTGTTAGTGGAAAATAAAGGGCCGAACAAGAATAAATACTATGTTGTTCACAGGAAAGACGGATGGGCAGTTAAAACAAAAACGAGTATGGTTTCTTATCATTATAGGACTAAGATAAAGGCAGTTAAAACAGCAAAAAAGCTGGCTAAAGAAAACCATGCAAAACTAATTATTGAAGACTCGAAAGGAACGATTCAGGTAACACATTATTATAATTGAAAACAGCGAATAGTAATGAACAAGGATAAAAAAAATAATAAGAAATCTGTTTTTTCTACATGGAATTTTGTTTTTCTGTTTGTTATGTTTTTTGTTATTCTACAATTTTTCACACCTGGGAAAATAGCACCAGAAATAAAATATAGTCAGTTTAAAGATAGTTTGAGGGCTAATCGGATTGAATCGGTTATTATTTCAGAAAAGAAAATAATTGGGACTTTCAAACCAATAAAAGATACAAATGATGTAAAGGCTCAAGTAAAGAAAAAAGGAATAAAAGATTTATTGAAATTTCAGGGGGCAGAAAATAGGATAACTAAAGAATTTACAACTGTTAAAATTCAAGATGAAAATCTTGTTAATGAGTTGGAATCCCATGATGTAGAATTTAGTGGAGAGATTGACTCAAACTGGTTTACGAACTTGATTGGCTGGATATTTCCTGTTGTATTCATTTTTCTCTTATGGGGATATTTATTTCGACGAATGAGCAGCGGTTCTCTAAAAGGAGGAGGAACAGGGAATATATTTAATATTGGGAAAAGTAAAGCCAAGCTTTATGTCGTGGATGAGAAACATAAAGTAAGTTTTGAAGATGTAGCAGGTGTTGATGAAGCTAAAGAAGAATTAAACGAAATGATTGAATTTTTGAAAACTCCGCAAAAGTTTACCCGCCTTGGAGCAAAACTTCCTAAAGGAGTACTATTGGTTGGTCCACCTGGAACAGGAAAGACCTTGCTGGCAAAGGCTGTTGCAGGAGAAGCACAGGTACCGTTTTTTAGTCTTACCGGATCTGATTTTGTTGAAATGTTTGTAGGAGTGGGTGCAGCAAGGGTACGTGATTTATTTATGGAAGCAAAATCCAAGCAACCTTGTATTATCTTTATCGATGAAATAGATGCTGTTGGAAAAAGCAGGGGACAGGTAGTACAACTTAATACTAATGACGAACGCGAAAACACTTTAAACCAACTTTTATCAGAGATGGATGGATTTCAAGCTGGTGATTCAATAATCTTAATTGGATCTACCAACAGACCGGAAGTCCTGGACAGGGCTTTATTAAGACCCGGTAGGTTTGATCGCCAGATATTGGTTGATAGGCCGGATTTAAAAGGCCGTATTGAGATATTAAAAGTGCATACCAGGAACATCAAGCTTGCCGGAAAGGATGAATTGAATAAAACTGCACTACAAACACCAGGTTTTTCCGGTGCTGATTTGGCAAATATATGTAATGAGGCGGCCTTGCTAGCATCAAGAAAAGGGAAACAAGAAGTAGAATTTGATGATTTTCAAGAGGCAATAGAACGTGTAATTGCAGGATTGGAAAAGAAAAACCGTTTAATAAATCCAAAGGAAAGAAAAATAGTTGCTTATCACGAATCGGGCCATGCTATAGTCGGTTACTTTACACCAGGTGCAGATCCTATACAAAAAGTTTCAATAGTTCCGCGAGGAATAGGTGCTCTTGGGTATACCATGCAAACCCCTTTGGAGGATAGATTTTTAATGTCAAAAAATGAACTATTGGGTAAAATTAAAGGAATGCTTGGAGGTAGGGCGGCCGAAGAGATTATATTTAATGACATTTCAACAGGAGCTGCTAACGATTTGGAAAGGGTAACCCAAATTGCTTATGATATGGTTACTATATATGGTATGAGCCCTAGAATTCCAAATATTTCTCTAAAAAGGCAGAATCAAAATCAGTTTTTCGGACAGGATTTTATGGTGAATAAACGCTCTGAAAGTATTGAAAAGAAAATAGATGAAGATGCCATACATATTATTGATAGTTGTTATAATGATGCAAAAGTACTTTTATACAACCATATTGATAAGCTAAACATAATGGCTAAAAAACTGTTAGAGAAAGAAGTATTGAACGAAGAAGATGTAAAAAATATTTTGGGAAATGGAAATAATAAGTGACAGTTAGTTAATGTATAATCGCAAAACGTGCAGATGATCTTAAAAAAGCATTAAATAGGTCAAAACACATTGATGAAATTTTGTTTTTTCTTTGCCACCTCCTTTTACTTTAATCCTACTCTTTATACACAAGTTAGGGTCAGAAATGTATGCTTCAGTTAAATAACCATTGAGAGTAAACTCAATGAATCGTAAAAGGTAGTGACAACTACAGAAGGGCTGAATTTCGATAACAGGAGATTCTCAGTTTGCATATTATTTTAACGATAATGGAAAAGTTATTAAGGTAAGAAAACCACTAACGAATATCGATTAGTCGAGATAGGTTTAGCCTAAGTTATTGAATTAAGAATTTTAATTTGTTTTCTAGTACTTCTAAGAATCAAAAATTGTTAATAAATAAGATTTCAAAATATATAAGAATATCATGCATCTATTTCATTCTTTATGCGTCTTTTATATTAAAAAAATATAAGTTTTTAATGAATACTATTCATATAAAAATAAATTTATACGAACTTAATTAATTGATTAAAATTAAATATAACATTTCTAAAAAATAGTACTTTTAGTTTTATGATACATCAATATGTTTTATTAGCTATACGCAATATCATTAAGAACAAAACTAGCACTATTTTAAATATCATCAGTTTTTCAATAGGGCTTTCAGCATGCATTATAGCGCTTTTATTTGTAAATTATTCTTTAAGCTTTGATGATTTTCATCAAGATACAGATAGGATATATAAAGTTATAAAACAAATTAAAGGAGAAAATGGCAGTAATATTTTTTTCGGTACAATGGGAAATGTTTTGCCTGTGATAACTGCAAATTATCCCCAGGTTGAAATAGCAACCAGGGTTATGCAGGATGGTGTGTTTTTAAATGTTGAAGATAATGTAGAGAATGGGTTTAATGAAAATATATTTATCACTGATCCCGAATTTTTAGATATGTTCCATTGTCCATTAATTGCAGGAGCCAGAGAGACAGTTTTTGAAAAACCTTATTCGGTAATTATTTCTGATGAAGCAGCCCAAAGAATATTTGAAGATGAAAATCCTATTGGAAAAACAGTAAGTTTAAATGGATATTATATAAAAAAAGAATATACCATAACAGGAATATTTAAAGAATTTCCTGATAATTCTATTTTTAATAGAACTTCACTAATAACTACAGAAGATGATGAACTGCCAGATTGGTTATGGCGAAATTGGAACTGGGAATCGTCATATCTTCCTGTATTCACCTTTGTCAAACTTATAGAAGGAACTGATTATAAAGGTTTTGAAAAGAATCTCGAAAGTATCGTTAAAAATAATTATCCGGAGAATTTACAAGGTAAGACGAAATACCTGCTTCAAAAATTTGACCGTATTTTTTTATACTCACAACAAGATTTCGGGCGACAATTTTATAGTAATATAAAATACGTATATATATTTATTGGCCTGGCTTTATTTATTTTAATTATTTCCAGCGTGAATTTTATAAACCTTACTACTGGCCGTCTGCTATTAAGGGCAAAAGAAATAGGGTTAAAGAAAGTGTTTGGTTCAAAAAAACACCATATTTTCTTACAATTTATAAGCGAATCAATATTTATGGTACTCATTACATTGCCTTTTTCGTTAATCCTTGTATATCTTCTATTGCCTTTCTTCCGGAATACTATTAACATTGACCTTAATATTGAATGGATGCTCCATTTTGGTTTTATAAGCAAATTACTAATTATGGTTATCCTTATTGGTTCTATTTCCGGTTTTTTATCAGCAATATCATTTACTTGGGTTTCGCCAGTTTCAATGTTTCATGGGAAACTTAAGGTTGGAAAAAATAAACAAATAAGCCAAAGGATCATGTTCATTTTGCAATATTCCCTTTCTGTAATACTTATTTCAATTACTATTGTTTTTTACAGGCAGTTGAGTTTTTTAATGAATAAGGACTTGGGTTTTGACAAAGAAAACAAGATAGTACTGCCTATTTTTGCCACAAATGCCAATCTAAGAAATGATTATCAATTAGTTAAACAAGAATTTTTGAAATATCCCGATATAAAAATAGCTTCTGCTTCTCATTTTTTAATTGGTTCGGGAGGTGAAAAGCATAGAGTAGTCCCTGAGGGAAAATTTGGTCAGGATTGGGAAATGGCAGTACTTGCTGTTGATGAGGATTTTATTGAAACCTATGGTATTACGCTGCTAGAAGGAAGAAATTTTTCAGGAGATATTATTTCTGACCGTACGGAAGCTTTTATTTTGAATGAGACTGCTGTGAAACGTCTGGGGTGGGAAAATCCGGTTGGCAAGCAGTTTGAATGGCCCTATGGTAAGGGTACCGTAATAGGTATTGTTAATGATTTTAATGTGGCCAATATATCACAAGAGATTGAACCATTAGTATTATGTATGTGGGTACCTGTATGGAATTTTTTAACAGTAAAATATGAAACAGACGATTATCAGGGATTATTAGATTTTCTTGAAGAAAAATATGAAATGTTTGCCCCTGAACTACCGTTTAACTTTTTTAGATTTGATGATGCAATAGACAGTAATAATTTTTCTGAATTAACTGT
>CAZWGG010000381.1:0-5728 GCA_964633305.1 uncultured Bacteroidales bacterium | reverse complement strand
TTGCTGGTTATTTCCCATTCATCTCCTTGTATTGAACATTTTCCTAAAAGATTACATCGGAGACATCCCCTACAATATTCCAAATCCGAATCAGTTACTATTATTTCCTCGGTATTGTTTGTGTGCTTTTTTGTGCCTTCCAGGAAATGTTGAAGTAAAATAGAAGTATTACCGTTTTTTCGCGGACTGCCATTGAATGCTAAAATTTTTTTCATTTGAAACACCATAAAAAATAGAAAAATACAGGCACATTAAGATTTCACAAATGAGGTATCTTTAAAATAATCACTAATAAATATTAGTTTGTCATCTGAGAAATGAAAGAGTGTAATACCCCTGTTTGCATAGGGTTTTCCTTCTTTATCTTCTCCTTTATTTGACCATACGGCACACGCTTTTTGATTATCTACAATAATTTCGGATACAGAAAATGTTAGGCTTGAATATTTTCTCAATAATGCTTTCAAAAAAATAAGAACTTTTTTATATCCTTCAATTTGCCCGGCGCCCGGGAAATCAAAAATAACATTTTCAGACAGCACGTTTTCAAGCCCTGAAAAATTACGTGTATTCATGGCAGTAAAAACACTACCGGCTATATCCTGTTTTGAGGGTAATTTACTCATATTAGTATATATAAAAGTATCCTAAAAATTAAATAAAATTAATTTATTATTTGCAGATTTACTGAAAAATTAAGTATTTCCTGGCGGGAGGAATAATTCTTTTGGAGAAGATACTTCTGGAAATATGAAGGATTAATGTTTCATTCACAATAGCTTTTCAGGGCATCCCAATTTATATCAATAGGTTGTTCTATGAATTTTTTTTCTTTTGATAATGTTCGGATGGCTTTAATTCTTTTATCATCAGCAGGGTGGGACATAATAAAATCTATCTGATTGAGTATTTCGGGTTTTTTCTCCAATAACCGTTCGAAGAATTGGGCAAGGTGTTCGGGGTTTAGTTGGCACCGTTGCATAAGATATACTGCAAATGCATCTGCCGTTTCTTCCTGGGAACGGTCGAATTTAGTGGAAACAACCTGTTGAAAAATTTCACGTACTTTGTTGTTATCACCAAAAATTGCATTTATACTAATACTTATCCCAATGTTTTTGGCCATACGTTTCATCATATCCTGATTTTCGTTGTGCCCCATTTCATGAGCTATTACTCCTGCTAATTCTTCAGGGGTTTCACAAAAGTTAATTAAACCAGTATAAATTACAATATATCCACCGGGCATTGAAAAAGCATTAATTACAGGAGATTTCAAAACAGTAATACGATAAGTATATTTACTAGTTTCTAGGTTATCAGTCAATTAATTTGTTATAATTTTTAGTGATAACCTAACCATATCATCATCAACTATTTCAGCGTCGGCAATAAAAATATTCTTAAAAACACGACCGATTTTTTCTTCTTGTTTTAGTGATATTTCAAGTTTCTTTTCTTCTTTCACGAATTGAATTTGTGAAAGCAAATACCATGTTCCGAAAAATGAAACTGCTAATATGGTAAAATCAACAATTAATTTTCTAACCATACGGATCTGATTTATCTTTTATAGACATCCACGATAAAAGGCCGAAAAAAGAATAACTATAAATTAATCCTTTCCTGGCTTTTATAGCTGCAATAATATTATAAACCACATCTGTTATGTTGAAAATTACAATAGTAATAATATAGGCAATGTACTCGTTAGAGATTGGAGTATTATGAAAAAGTACCCGTAAAGTCCAGAAAATACCTGCTGAATTCATTAAAATAATAGGTACTTGTGAAGTTATTGCCTGTAATCCGTGAAATTTAGTAAATGGCGTTTTGTTTTTTTGCAAAAAATAAAATCCTATACAAGCAAAAAGGTTAAGAATGGGGAATGGTAGCCCCAACATTACAGTCATCAGGGTAAGGATGTAAATGTTTGATGCACTTTCCCTTTCGGTTTCAGACGGGGTGTAAGTTAATGTAAACATTTCAGTATTTGGTAAAGTTCCATATCCAATTAACTAACACAAAAACTACTAACAAAACAATTATATAAGGATTCTTTTTTAACCAATGTCCTAATTTTTGATTTACAAGGTATAGGCTGGTTTTTTTATTTAATGCATCATAAATAATCCAAAACGGCATTATGAGTCCACCAAAAGCAACAATCAATGAAAAAGGATTTTGCCACAATGCACCTTTAACATCGAGCCGGGTCAAACGGCCGATACCCCTGCTTACCCCGCAGGCAGGACAAGGGTAGCCGGTAATGGTTTTTATAAGACAAAGTGTTTTGCCATCAGCATGTGTTTTGTGTACAAATATCTTGTTACATGCAATTAATGTCCAACCGGCAATCAAAAGCAATAGTATAATGATATAAAATCTTTTTACCTGGTGGCTGAGATAGTTGTCCACATCTATTTATGAAATATGACTTAATCTTTCAAGATTATAATTACGGGTTTCTCCCATGATAAGAAACCAATCGACAATGGTCCAAATGCCAAGGCCCCCGCAAGTTAACAATTTAGCAACACCTAAGCCGGTTTGGCCAAGAACAAACCTGTCAATACCTAATCCACCAATAAGTATAGAAATAATTAACAGCATAGTCGGATCTTTGAATTGAAGCGAATGAAGCATAATGGCTTTATCATCAGGCAATTTTTGAAGTTTTTCTTTAACCATCATAATACTTTCAGGTGGGAAATACTTTGCATTCGTCATTAAAAACATTTCTACGGATTTTGCTTCCATCTTAAAACATTTAAAAATTAAAAGCCTACTCTGGACAGTTTTCGGCATTCCTGGCCCTATTTACCGGATAGGGACAAAACCAATTTGTTTGCTCAAGATAATGATTTTTTGGTTAAACAAGAGTAGAATTTCTTTTTTTTTGCTATTAATGAGAAATTTAGCGCCATTTTTAAATATTTTAATTAGCCGTTAATAATGAGAATTAAACGTTGAAAATAAATATTTTTATAGCTCATCGGACACGAATTACACAAATTAGCACGAATTAAGTGTATTAATTATTTGTTATAACAAAACAAACCCTCTCAAACATTTTATTGCATCAACTTATTCGTGACAATTAGTGAAATAAGGGTCTATATTTGTTGAGTTCAGCGAAGCTAAATTCCGACATATTAAATTATAAGCGAACTAAATAAACAAATGGTAATAATTTATTCTCATACGAATGCTATTTCACACATCAATTCCAAAAACATTTCTTATCAAAAATCCGATCCCAAAAGAAACCAGTGCTACCCCAATACTTATAATAAACATTTCAACAAAACGTTTTTTAAAATTGTAATTTTTTGCAACCGAAATGTAAAAATTAAATAAAAAGATGATAAGGATTGCCAGGAATATAGTAACGATCAGACAAACTAAATAGTAGGCAAAAATGAAATATGGTAAAATAAGAACGATTACTGTAAAAATATAGGCTATACCGGTATAAAGAGCCGACCGGGCTGCTTTGGAACTGTTTTCTTCAGCTTTGTTTGACAAATATTCCGATGCTGCCATTGACATAGAGGCTGCAATGCCTGTTATAAGTCCTACTAATGCAATAATATGGGTATTTTGTAATGCGAATGATAACCCTGCAAGGGTACCGGTTAATTCAACCAATGCATCATTTAATCCCAGCACCACCGAACCAATATAATTCAACTTTTCCTCCTGGATCATATTGATTAAATCTTGTTCATGGGCATCTTCCTCTTCGGCTATTTTTATTGATTCAGGCATAATTTTTGAAAACTCATTATAATTTTTATGTGCCTGACTTTCGCCTTTCTCCATAAGTTTTATGCCGAATGTTAATCCGAATACACGTGCAATTATATAATAAAAGAAGATTTTTTTTCGGTTGGGCCGTACTTCGATATGAGTATATTCTTTCCAAAAGTTATAGTGAGTAAATTCTTCTTCTGCAATTTTTTCCAGCACTTTTTTATTTTGAACATCTTTAATTCGTTTTGCCAGCTTTTTGTAAATGTAGTATTCGGTTATTTCATTTTTCTGAAAGTTTTTAAGTTGATTTATTTGCTCTTTGGATAAGGAAAAGTGTTTCATATTGGATATATTAAAAAATATAGTACAAATAACAGGGCTAAAATAAAGAATTGATTGGAATTTTAAAGATACTGTGTGAAACAAAATAAAGAGGGGGCATGAATTTTTCGTCATCTAAATTCTTTGTTCATCCATTTCTTTTCCTTGCTCATTGGATATTATTTGGTTATGAGTGCTGGTTAAGAATATCTTTAACCCTAAATTTTTAAGTCACAGAATGTAATTTAAAATAAAAAATCAATGAAAAAAACACTTTCAATATTGGCTGTTTTACTTATTGTTTCAATAACCGATATAGTTGCCCAAGGAGCCACTCAGACAATAAGAGGAGTTATACTTGATGAAGTTACCGGTTACCCGCTTCCGGGAGCAAATGTTATTTTGCTTAATACTAATCCACCCGTAGGTACCACTACAGATACAGACGGGAATTTTAGCCTGTTAAATGTTCCATTAGGCAGACAATCTGTTGAAATAAGATACATAGGATATGAACCGAAAATAATTCCAAATATTTTGCTTACAATTGGGAAAGAAGTAGTTCTTGAAATTCATTTAAGAGAACAGATCACTGAATTTGAGGAAGTAACAGTGAAAGCTTTTTCGCGTAAAGATCAGCCACTGAATGGAATGGCTATGGTGAGTTCTCGCTCTTTCACAGTTGAAGAAACAGAGAGGTTTGCTGGCAGTATGGGCGATCCTGCCCGTATGGTAGCAAATTATGCCGGGGTTATGACCCAGAATGATTCTAGAAACGATATTATAATTAGGGGCAATTCTCCAACTGGTGTGTTATGGAGGCTCGAAGATATTGAAATTCCAAATCCAAATCATTTTGGAGCACTGGGTACTACAGGCGGACCAGTGAGCATATTAAATAATAACCTGCTTAGCAATTCCGATTTCTTAACAGGGGCTTTCCCGGCAGAATATGGCAATGCATTGGCCGGGGCTTTTGACCTTAATATGAGATCGGGAAATAACCAGGTACGCGAATATACGGGTCAAATAGGATTTAATGGATTTGAAATAGGCGCCGAAGGGCCATTTTCAATAAAAAAAAACGGTCCAAAAGCATCTTACGTTGCTAATTTCAGGTATTCAACACTTGATGTAATGAATAAACTAGGCATTAATTTTGGCACAGGGGCTGCAATACCCGAATATAAAGACCTTACTTTATTCATTGATGTTCCCGGAACTAAGCTGGGTAGATTTAAAATAATTGGTTTATTCGGAGATAGTTATATTGAACTTGGCAGGGAACCGGAAGATACAGCAAATAACCAGTATACAGCCAGAGGTATGGGGACAGATTTTGGATCTGAACTTGGTGTATTAGGATTATCCCATACTTATTTCATAAATGAGAATTCAAGATTTAAAACTTCTGTTTCATATCAAACCACCTCGTCAAGCACGAAACTCGATTCAATAAAAAATAACTGGGAACTAACAATTCCATTTTACAGGAGCAGGCAGTCTGAAAATAAGTTATCCTTTAATAGCCAGTATAAGCAAAAAATAAATTCAAAAAATAATTTTAGCATTGGCGTAATTATTAATTATTATACAATTGATTATCTTGACAGCATTAAACAGGCAGATTATGGGTATACGTTTGTTAAAA
>CAZWGG010000380.1:0-5748 GCA_964633305.1 uncultured Bacteroidales bacterium | reverse complement strand
CAGACTATTCCCGGTATTTTCATAAAGAGATATTCTTCACAAAAATCAATTGACAGACTTGATTTGCGCATACTCATATTCACTATTTGATACATCATTGCTTTATTATGTTTTAAATAAAAAAAGCCCAGACAATTTCGCCCAGGCTTTTTGATAAATATTTTATTTTAGTTTATACTATCATCTCAATATTTTGCCTGAGCCACAATTTACCCATTCGTCAAATGATTGACAATAGGGATGATTACTAATGTTTATACTCAAGCGTTTCATTTGTTTAAAATTATTTTTTCCGGCGCAAATGTAATAGATTTTATTTAAAAACAAAATTATTTTTTAATTTATTTTTAAATATTTTACAATACTACGTATTATATATGCGTAGTTGTTATTTTAATTACTATTTTTGCATCAAAAAAGTATGCCATTAAATAAGAATGCATTAATAAGATATAAGACCATTGATAAGTGTTTACAAAATAGATATCGCAGATGGACATTAGAGGATTTAATTGATGCATGTACCGATGCGTTATATGAGTACCAAGGAATTAATAGCAGGGTTGGGACACGCACAATTCAAGGTGATATTCAATTAATGAGAAGTGATAAATTGGGGTATAATGCTCCAATTAAAGTTGTAGACAGAAAATATTACACTTATGATAATCCTGACTATAGTATAACAAACATTCCATTAACTGATCAGGATTTGGAAAAACTAACTGAGGTAACTGAAATTTTAAAGCAGTTTAAAGGTTTTTCCCATTTCAGTGAACTCAGTGTAATGGTTCAAAAAATAGAGGATAAGGTACATGCCGAAAAGTCCAAACAAAAACCGATTATTGATATTGAAAAGAATGAAAACCTTAAAGGGCTTGAATATCTTGAAGATATTTATCAGGCCATATTAAAAAAACAAGTACTAAACATCTGGTATCAATCGTTTAAAGCGAAAAGGCCGGGCAAAATAATTTTTCATCCATATTTACTGAAGGAATATCGAAATAGATGGTTTGTTCTTGGCAGGAAAGGTGATAAGCAACCAATTATGACTTTAGCTTTGGATAGAATTCATGAAATAGAAGTCAATAATGAAAAAAGTTATTTAGACAATAACGAATTTAGCCCGGATAAATATTACAAAAACATAATTGGCGTAACTGTAAATAGTAACCGGCCTACAAATGTTCACCTTTTTGTAGATAAGGAAAATGCCCCGTATATTATTACTAAACCAATTCATTATTCACAACAATTAATTTCTGAAACTAGGAAAGGTATTGAAATTGCTATAAAAGTTATTCCAAATTTTGAATTAGAAAGGGAAATATTGGGATTTGGTGAGTGCATAAAGGTTATATCGCCGCAGAATTTAAAGAATCGGATACATCATAGGTTAATGAAAGCAGAAAAGCAATATGTTTCAGATAATATTAATTGAACATATAAGAGAATTCTATTTGATATTATCAGGTGTAAGGAATTTATTCAATTTTTATTTTTTTAACTTCATTATTACCACTAAACAAAGGAAAATACATTAATTCAACTTTAGCCGGATTTATAGAATAATTTCCTGAATAGCGTGGAATCAATTCTATTTCAAAAGAATACTCTCCTTTTTGAAGGGATTGGCAAAATATAGTGACTTCATTTTTATAATATTCCCTATGAGATTCATTCCTGAAATTATTTTTTTTATCCGCATAGGAACATCCTCCAGGAACCGGAATATTAATCATTACATACTCGGCATCCTTATTGACCTTGACATCGGCTATTAAATTTACTTTTTGTCCTGCTTTTAATAAAGGCTTTGAATAATTTTCAAACCTTGTATTAATTTCAAAATCTCCGCTTTTTAATTTGGGTTTACTATTCCAGTACCTCTGATAGTTGGTAAAATAGATAGGAAAACTACCGGTTTTCGAAATTTTTATTTTCTGATTAGGTTGTACCTTCATTTCAAAAGGAAATTCAGTCACCTCCTTTTCAACATCTCCTGTTAATGCTAATGTAGGTGTATTCAGTTCTGTTTTATTGCCAAGCAAGTCAGGCAATACAGTTTCTATAATGAGTACAGACTCATACGTATTTCTCCAATAACCGCTTTTTCGTTTTTCTAGGAAGAAATTTCTAATTCTAAGCAACTCATCATCAACATTATTTGTATCAGCCCTAAGTATTCTATAAGCTAACAGGGTGTTTTGAATATCATTTGCCAGTAAATCTGATTCGGAATTATCATCAGCATAGTAAATATTTCCAAATATTGTATATTTTTTATAATACTGTAAAGTGTCTATCTGATACTCTATATTACACAATTGTTTCAATTCGATAATTTGCAATAATTCATTAAGCGATAAGTGGTCTTTCTTTTCTAAAGCCGAGATATAAGCTTTGAAATTAATTTCAGATTCTAAAAGATTTAAAATTTTAAGAATTCTGCTCCTTGAATGAAAATCTATGCTATTCTCAAGCTCCCAAATAAGATTTTCGGTAATTTTCCCTTTATTAATTTTAGTCTGAAAACCTGATTTTTCTGCTTCGGATAAAGCTTCTAATACATGGAGACTAATCCAACTGCTTTCTTCCGAATTTTTCCACCAACCCCACGATCCATTTTCTTTTTGGTTTTTTCTGAGCAACCGAATGAGTTTTTCAATATGCCAATCTGATATAAATTTAACTTGTTGATATTCTGCAATTTTTTTCTCAGCAAGCAGCGCTTTTAATTTTGATGCAATTTGCTCATTACATGAATATTTATATTTAATTAATTGACTAATCTCATCCTCTAATACCTCGATTATATCTGCTCTAGCATATAAGCTGACTACTCCTAACGTGGTGTCAAATGAAAGTTGTAAAGATGTATCCTTGTTGAGAACATAGAAATTACCTTTTGTTTCTTCTAAACCTAAAGGAAATACAGGTACTTTTCTTAACTCCCCGTCAAAGTATCCGTCTTCTTTTTCAAGAAAGTATTTAATCGCGATTGAATCAGATTGGGCTGTAACCATTAATGTGTCCACTATCGAGTTTTTACAGTATTGAGTTTTGGAAGACACTTTTAAACTATCCGGCTCAAATCGTGTTGTTATTAATACAGAATCCGGTGAATAATTAAGTACCTTACCAATTGCATAGCTTGTGTCATTTTGTATTAAAAATTTGGAAACAGCTAACTGTGCCATTAGAGGTTTGTATGATTTAATTAATCCTTTTGTTTGACCTGACTGACGTTTCCCGTTCATCGCGAGGAAAAAAGTCTCCCAACTTGTAACATCATCCGGAAATACAACATTAAATTTAACTTTACCGTCTTTATCAGTAACTAACTTTGGTTTCCAAAATGCATAATCTGCAAAGTTATCCCTAATGGAGCTTGATCGTGATGCTGCTTCAAAAAATGTATTATCATAATCAGCACCTTTTGTTGTATTTGTCATGGTGGACTTAAATGCTCCTGCTTTTGTGTCAATAATAACCACGCCGTTAGCACCTCTTGAACCATATATGGCAGTAGCACTGGCATCTTTCAAAATCTCAATATTTTCAATAATATTCGGATCAAGCTCAGAGATATCACCTGTATATATGTTCCCATTAATTACAAATAAAGGAGTTTGGTCAAACTCGACTGTGGATGAACCTCTTATTTTAATCTCTAGACCCCTACCAGGTAAGCCGCTCTTTGTTGAGATTGTTACACCGGCAGCTTTCCCTTGTAATCCCCGAGAGATGTTACCACTTACTCCTGGAATTCCACCTAATAGACTTCGTGATGTTACCATGGAAATTGAACCTGTCAGGTTAGAACTTCTCTGGACACCATAGCCTACAACGACAACTTCATCTAATGCCATAATATCTGGTGTTAGATTCACGTTTACAACATCTTTATGACCAATTGGTTTTTCTTCCGGTGCATATCCCACGTATGAAAAGATCAATTGATTATAATTCTCAGGAACTTTTAATGAATAATAACCTTGTAAATCGGTTACCGTGCCATAGGTAGTTCCCTTAACCACAACATTCACTCCCGGTAAGGGTTCTCCTAATTCAACATCATAAACATACCCTTCAATAATGTCACCTTCACCTGTATATGTGAATTGTTGCTGATACATGTTATATATCTGCTTCAGCTCCTTCTCTTCATCATGATAATAGGGAACCGGTTTGAAAATGGTTTCTTCGATAATATTACTAACATATATACTGAATGTGTCTTTCTTAAAAAATTCCGGTTGATCAATTTCAAAATAATTTAATCCATTTGGTTGAATATTTACGGAATCAATAATGTAGTATTTGGATCCGGAGTAAAAGAATATCATCTTAAACAATCCTTCGTCCAAATCATGAATTAAAGAAGTATTGCCAGGATAGACCCTGAGGAATTGGTGGTTATCATACTTAAATAATAAAATATTAAGTGGAATCTCAACCGGCTTACCTTGTCTTGTTGTTGCAATAAGAAGCTTACCTGCTCCCTCTGAGGTTGACTGGGGATATTTATACCTGGCAGTTAAATATCTTTTTGAATCAATGAAATTATTCCATTGCTTATAAAGTGCCTTCTTTGTAAGTACTGAGTCAGATAGACTTTGCTTATTTTGGTAATGGCCAAGATACCTGGGATAACGTTGATTGACATCTACACAACGCATTTTTAGTAATTCCGGTGCAAATTCATATTCAAAGTTTGGTTCATGATAAAAATAGGTAGAGAAGCTATCTATTAAACTAAAATTAACGCTACCAACAACCGGCCCAGCCATATTATTATATTGATGAGGAGTTTTAGGTGTTAGCAACTGAATATCATAGCCATTTTCTATAAAGGCATATCTTTCTCCAAATGTATTTCTATATGGAAAGATATATTTATACAACGAACGTTTTTCAAAAGAGCTTAATTCAGGTTTTACCTTAAAAATTTCAACATTATCGTAATTCATGTTTTCATCTAAGCAAAAAATTAATTTTTGCCCCTTATTAAAATATAAGCTGTCAATTGTAATATCTCTATAGCTTGTGCGAAGCCTTATTTGATGGTAACCGCTATCTATTCTAAATGAATAAGGTCGTGAATGGGTAGACCAACTGAAATAAACAGGTTTATTATCAACGTAAATAATATGAATGTTTTGAATTGAACCATCAGAAACAACGAAAGGGGCAAATTGTGTCAATGAACCGGGGGCTTTATATTCGAAACGATAAATTGACTTTTCCGGATATAAAAATTTGTAATATTCAATGGAATCCAACCCAGCCAATAATTTCCACGAAGTATAATCCAAATCGAAACCTGTGTGTACACCAATATCAAATTTTTTAAAGTTGAAATTATTAATAACGGCTTTATTCATTCTGTTTTTACCCAGATAAGGTAAATCCGGTGCAGAATAGTTAAATTTTTTCGTCATGGAATAGGCTGTTAAATCCACACCTTCAACTGGCTCACCATTAACATCCGTTACTAAAACTTCAATTTGTGATTTTTGGCCGGGATATACTATTCTCGGTTGGGTAACTGAGATATTAAGTTTTTTATCAACTATAGGTATTCTGTAGTTTTCTTCCTTAACTTTCCCGCCCCATAAATATCGAAGAGATACAAAATAGTTTTGTTTTGTAGCAGCTTTTCGTTGAATTGTTAATGAATCGGAATACCCAACGGATTTCTGCCTGTTTTTCTTATATATATTATAGCTAAAAGGAATTTTT
>CAZWGG010000379.1:0-5812 GCA_964633305.1 uncultured Bacteroidales bacterium | reverse complement strand
TGCCTGATATAAGTAACTTAAGAATAAACGAATATATGTTTTTAATTTCAAAACTGATTTTTCTTTTTAGTAATATCAACAATATTATTGTTTTTACTGTTTTTTGAATTACAAAGGCTAATGCTATACCTACATAGCCAATTATTTGAATAAATAAATAAGTTAAAATGATATTAAGAATTACACAAGCGATTCCGATAAATATAGGTGTTTTTGTATCTGCATTAGCATAATAGAAAATGACAATGATGGCCTCAATTGAGAAAAATAACATTCCTAGTGCATAAACCGATAATGGTTTTTCCGTTAAAACTGTTGAGTGTTCATTAAATGCACCTCTCTGTAAAATTATCTCAACAATCTGATAGGAATAGCTAAAGAAGAATATAGATAGCGGAATAAATGCGATAACTATCCAACGAAGTGACTCAGATAAGAGTGAAGTAAGTTTTTTTTTGTCTTTCTCTATAGCTAACTCGGAAAAATAAGGAAAAACAACAATACTTATAACATAAGGAAATATGAGTATTGGTAATTCAGCTATTTTTTTAGAATAGCTTAATGACGAAACAGAACCCTCTTGAAGGTATGAAGCAAAAACATTATCAATAATACCACTTAGCTGAGAAAATCCAACACCAAAAAGTAGTGGCCAAGTTAGTCTCCAAATTTTCTTTGTATACTCTTTATTTATGGTTAATGGTTTAAAATTGATTTTAGGATGGAGTTTTATTAAATGTACACCTAACCTGCCAATTGAACCAACAAGGATTCCCATTGTTGCCCCCATAATGCCATAATTTTTTTGTAACGCAACAATAAAAATTATTATTAAACCTTTGAAAACAATTTAGCCGGAAGCATGCAAAGCAAATATTTTTAAACCATTGAGGGTTATGCTGGTTAAGGTAGAAAGTGCAAGAAAGATACAGGCGGGTATTGCTATTTGAATGAGTTTTACACATAGTTCCCTTCTTATGTCATTATATCCGGGGGCAAATATATTTACCAGTTGTGTTGGGAAGAGTATAGTACCTATTGATATTATAATTGTTAATATTACAATAAATCTTAGTGCCAGGTTGAATAAGCTCCATGCCCCTTTTTCATCTTTGTTGTTTTTTGCTTGTAAAAAAACATTTAAGAATCCTGGTTCAACAATTTCCCTAAAAAAGAAGAATAAACTTATTACTATGGTAAATATAATAGTATAAACATCAACTTGATAGTTTGTACCATAAAAATAAGCTAATACAAGTTTTTCAACATAACCGAATATTTTAACAAATAAAGTAACTAGTAATAAGCCCATTGAGGACTTTAATATCGCATTATCCTTTAGTTTTTTTATAAGTTGAGAGGGGTTCATTTAAGTAAGAATTATTTTTTTGAACTACTATATCTTTAATTAGATAGTAATTCATTATAAATTTTAATGGTAGATTTTGTTGTTTTTTCCCAGGTAAATTGGTTTACCCATTTTTTTCCTTTTTCTATGGTTTCTTGCCTGAGTTTTACATCGTGAATTAATAAATTCATTCCATTTGCCAAGTCATCAACAGAGTATGGATCAACTTGTAAACATTTGCCGCCTGTTATTTCAGGCAATGCTCCTGTATTTGAGACTAAAACTGCTGTTTCACATGCCATTGCTTCAAGGGGGGGACTTCCAAATCCTTCATATAATGATGGAAATACAAATAGATCGGCTAATGAGTAAAAAACAGGAAGGTCATTTTCAGGGATATAACCAGGAAAAAAAGTATCATTATCTAGTTTCAATACTTTAAGAGTTTTAAAAACAGATTTATATTTCCATGCTTTTTTTCCAATAATAACCAATTTGTGTTCTATGTTATTATTTTTTTTTAGCTGGTTATACGCCATCAAAAGTCTTACAAGGTTCTTTTTGGGTTCGATATTACCTACAAATAAAATAAATTTCTCAGGTAAGCGATATTTCTCTTGAACTTTATTTAAAACTTTAGATTCGGTAACTTTCTTAAATCTTTTTGAAATACCATGATATATAACTTCAATTTTGTTATCCGGTATATTAAAGTGTTTTATTATATCTTTTTTTATTGTATTTGAAACTGCAATGATTTTTGTTGCTTTTTTAATTGAAAGTGGTAAATAAAATTTAAAGTAAGTTCTGTTTTTAGTATGGCAAAATTCAGGGTAATCTAATGCAATTAAATCGTGAACAGTTAGCACCGAAGTATATTTCCAGGAAATAGGCAGGACATAACTTGTGGAATGGTAAAGGTTAAATTGATTTTTTTTAAAATAGTTTGCCAAGGCAAAATTTTCGAAGTATACTCTTTTAAATCGATTTTGTGAATTAAAGTTAACTTGTTGAATTATTGAGTTATCAATGTTGGTGTTTTTGTATGAGTTTGATAATAATGCTTTTATTTCAGGTGAGTTAGGGGAGGGGGGCGAATCGGATTTTATGTTATTTAACAAGTTCAGTGTGTAATATTGTACACCACTATTTGTGTTGCTTAACTGTAGTGCATTTATTAAGACTTTTTGCATTTTTATATTCTAAACATTATCAAATACTTCTTCCATTTTTTTAACGTGTGTTGTGATATTAAATTTTTCAATTATTCTTATTCTTGCAGCTTTTCCAATAGTAATACTTAAATTGTCATTTTCAAGTAATGCATTAACTGTTTTCCCAAGTGATATAAAATTAAATGGTTCAATAAGAAAACCGGTTTTGTTGTTTTCTATAATTTCTTTTGGCCCCCCGCAGTTGTAGGCAACAACAGGTTTTTCCATTGCCATAGCTTCAATAATGACCCTTCCGAATGGTTCATTAATTGCAGGATGAACCAATATGTTAATTTGAGATATGATTTCCCTGATATTTTTTTGAAAGCCTAAAAAAGTAAAATATTTATTCAAGCTGTCTTTTTTTATTTTATTTTTTAATGTATTTAAATACTTATTGTCTTTTTTGTTTAAACAATTGCCGATAATTATAAAATGAACATCTGGATGGTATTTCAAAACATACTGGGCGGCTTTAATGAAATCCGGATGATTTTTCCAAGATGTTACCTGGCTAATTTGTGCAATTAATTTAACACTGGGATGTAACCCTAAATTCTCTCTCAGCTCAGACTTTTTTATAGTTTGAGGTTTCCATTTATTGCTATCAATACCTCCGTATAATAGTTCTTTTTTCCTTTTAGGAACATTATTACTTTCATAAATGAGTTTTGAAATGCAAATAATTTTATCACTCCATAAAGCAAGCGCTTTGCCTAAAAGTTTATTTTTTAAATTATCTCTAATGTGCCAAATTGTTTTTTTGCCTAAGATTAATTTAATAAACGCACCATAAATATGAGATTTTATAGAATTTGAATAAATTACCTCTATTTCATTTTCATTTATTATATTACTAATAGCAATAGTATTTTTTATGATATTTATTGTGTATTTTAATAAAACAAAAGGGTTCAATGTAAAGGTAAACCATATGAATGGCAGATTAATAATTCTGCAATATCCCGGTATAATATGAGTGAATTGTAATTTCTCACTTATGGCAATAAATATGATATACTTATTTTTATTTATTTTTTCAAGGAATTGAAAAAGGCTGAACTCTCCGCCGCTAATTCCCGGTGCATTGCATATTACAAGAATTTTTTTTTTAATGTTCAAGGATAAAATTGATAGATTCTTTATATTACTACGTTCATTCTATTTACTACTTAGTTCTAATGTACTTAAATAATAATCTAAAATAATCTGTTGGAAAAGTAATGTATATTCTGCCTGTATTTTTCCCGATTCAGCCTGTATAAATTGTTGATTTTCTAAGTTAAGGTCCGTTAAATTTCCCTGGCCAAGACGGTACAATTCATTTTGTCTTTCATAGGACTTTTTTGCAGCTAAAGCATTAGTTTTGTTTGCTATATAACTTTCTTTATATGATACAAAATCCTGGTATGCACTCTGCAAGTCCAAATACAGCTGAAGTTCTGCATCAATAGAAGTGAGTTTCGAATTTTCATAATTTATTTTAGATTGAACAACAGCAGTTCTATTCTGCAATCTATTAAAAATAGGAATATTTATATTGAAACCAAATCTATTCCAATAAATTTCGTTTCTTAATATTTGATCTTCAAATGGTATTAATGCAGAGTCTGAATCTACCAGACCTGAGAGATAGTATGATCTATAATTATAAAAAATACTTACACTGGGCATTAAAGCTGTTTTTGAAATTCTAACACCATTATGAGCCGCTTCTTCCTGATATTTCAGTCTTTTTAAGTCGTAATTATTTTTAATTGCTATATTAAATAATGTATCTAAATTATAATCTTGCAATAATACGTCTTCAACGTTCCACTCTGGATATAAAATCTCAAATTCTTTCCCCGGCTCAAATAACAATGTTTTTGCCAAATTGGTTTTTGCTGTTAAGTACTGGTTTCTGATATCTATTCCATTAGCTTCACTTGATCTTAATTGTGCTTCCTGCGTCAGTAATTCTGTATGTGTTCTTGTTCCTGCATTTACGAGTATTTCAATTTGTTCATATAATCTTTTTTGTATTACTATGTCTTCTTCTGCAACTTTCATTAATTCTTTATTTAAAAGTATTTGTAGAAATTGAACAGAAGTTTGAAATATTACGTCCTGAATACTTTGCTCAACCTGATTCTTTTGTGCATTAAATAATTGACTGGTTTGTTTAAGTTGATAATAGTTTCTAAAACCATTAAAAACAAGCATTGTTGAGTTTATGTTATAATCGAATACATCTTGTTCTCCATCAATGATTTCTCCTCTTGCATCTGAAAACTGCCGCCCTGTAGTCCTTGATCCTGAACTTACTATGTTTAAGTCGGGGAGATAATTAGCATAACTTTGTATATGTTGAGCGCTAGCTAATTTTAGTTGATTTTTTTGCTGCTGAAGTAATATATTTTTCTCTACAGCAATATTTAAAGCATCTTCGTAAGAAAGAATTAAGTCCTGGGAGGTTGCCAGTATGGAAAAAAGTGTTAAAAATGCTAAAATGGATAATTTCATAATCAGTTGAGGTTATAATGATACAGTATGTTTTAGTTATTTGCCAATAAAAAATTTATTTTTTTAACATTAGTTTATCAATGTTCCCAAAATTATCATAGCTGGAAACAATAACTTCTTCTTCGGGTTCAAGACCCTCCAGAACTTCATAGTATCTCGGGTTTTGCCTTCCTATTCTAATATTTCTTTTATAGGCAAATTCCCCTGATTTATCAACTACATACACCCATTGTCCTCCCGTACTTTGATAAAAACCTCCCCTGGCTATTAAAACAGCTTCTTTTGATTCTCCTAATTCTAAGCGTATTCGGGATGTTTGACCAATTCTAATTTCTTCTGGGACATCTTTTGTGAAGATCATATCCACGGCAAATCTTCCTTCTGTAACCTCGGGATATATTTTTGTAATCACGGCCGGGTAATTTTTCCCTGAAAAGTCACATTCTCCATTTAAATTTCTTTTTACCCGGGCAATATAATGCTCGTCGATCTCAACCCTTAATTTGTATGAATCAAGAATGTTTATTGTGCCAATCCTGGTTCCATAATTTATTACTTCTCCGATTTCAGGATTTAATGTTGCTAGTTCTCCTTTTATAGGAGACTTAATAAGTAGTTTTTCTAATCGTTTCCTTGTTAGATTAAGATTTTCTTGCATTCTTATAATTGATTAATCAGATTCTGATATTCTTCGTTTTAAAAAAATAGAATCTTTAGCAGCATTTTCTTTTAATAATTCATAATC
>CAZWGG010000378.1:3584-5814 GCA_964633305.1 uncultured Bacteroidales bacterium | reverse complement strand
AACATAAACCCCCTAATAAAATTTTTTTATTTTCCTTTTAAATATTACCATTTTTGGTATAAACATCCCATTTTTTTTTCGTATGGGCCTTTGGTACATGTTATTAAAAAAAAGCCTTTTTTCATTTTTGTCTTCAATACGCACCCAAACGCCAGCCCAACCAGCTCTTTCATCCAGCTTTGTTTTTACATAAGCGCTAACACGAAATTGTTCATAATTGGTTGAAGGAATATCCAGTTCTTGCCTGAAACAGGTCCATTTTTGAGCAGATACTTTTTGAGGAAAAAATGAAGTACATACACATAAAAATGCACTTATTAAAATATTTTTCATAATTTATTATTTACGTTTTAAAAATATAAACTTCCCTTTTATTTAAAAGGCTATTAAGTGTAATTAGATTAAAGCTAGATCAATACTAACATACTGATTCCTCAATAGAATTGCAAACCTGAAATAAATGACTTACTTAATTCGAAAAGGAAACAAATAATTATTTTATGGTCAGGTTTGACCTTGACCGCAACGATCATATTTAGAATTCTCAGGTTTATTATCTGCACCCTGATCTCCACCTATTATTTTTAATAATTGTTTTTTTGTTAAATTTTAAATGATTTTCTTTTTTAATTCCAATTTTCCCATGATTTTTATATTTAGATTAAACATATAAAATTGTTTCGAAAATAAAAAAAAATATTTGCATAGTTTTTTGTTTAAAGACTACTTGTCATTATAGAAACCATGCTTATACCATTAAAATATATGTTTGTACTTTAAAATTATCGATTTGAATAATAATTTCATTTTTTTGTCATCTCCTCTATACATTATGTACAGATAATTATATGTTTGTAGTATAGTCTTCATCTTTTAGTAAAACAGGGTATGAAATGGTTACCTTTAAGTAAAAAAGAAAAACAGCAACATATTATAATATGGGTAGTTATCTTAATTTTTTTATACATTATAAACATTGGGTTAGGACGATTATTTGTAAGGATTGTGGTGGGTGTTGCCGATGTTTCAAAGTATATGTTTGTTTTTTATTTTAGTAGTTTTTATGTTTTTAACAAATACTGGGGAAAAAATACGAGGGCCATTTTAAGATGGTGCATAGTGCTTGGCATATCATATATAATTGTTAATTATTTTATTGAAATTATTCTTACTCCAGGAATAGGGGGGCATAATGGCTTATTAAGCCAACCTATATCATTGTTTTATTCTAATTCATTAATCTATTACCTGATTATCACCGGTTTTTCGTTAGCCTATTTTTTAAACAAAGTAAAAATTGAAAAAACAAAAAATTACTTGGCTTTGCAAAATTCACTTAAAAAATGGGAACTTGGGTTTTTAAAAACCCAGTTTCACGACCACCTGGCATTTAATTTTTTGAATTATTGTTACACCCATGTATATAAAACTTCGGTAACCACGGCAGAAGCCATTGAACTGTATGCCGAATTGTTACGGTTTAATTTAGAAGCAAAAGTAGATGAAAAAATACAGGTTGAAAAAGAAATAGAATACATAAACCACTTTGCAGGGTTGCAAACCATTATGTACCCAAATGTAAAAATTACAGTTGATGTAGAAGGGTCACATACCGGGATTAAAATTAATCCCGGTATGTTGGCTGCATTGCTGGAAAGTATACTGAATAATGGAATGTACAACGAATTTAGGTACTGTTATGCCATAAAAGTTTTCCAGGTTAAAAATGATATTGGTTTTTCGGTTGGCATACAGGCTGACTCAATTCCAGGAAAAAAGAAAAAAGGTGAAACAGGAAAACCAAATGATGTAGCGGTTTATGCAGAACATGACAAATTGCATGAAAACCTGGCTAAACTGTTGGCCACTCATTTTAACAAAGTGGTAAAAAAATACGATATAAAAAAGATTGGGAACAATAACCTTGAGGTTTCGGTTGTGTTTCCGGGAGATAGAGAGTAGGAGAGAGGCGATGATAGGTAGTTGGTGTGCGGTGATAGGGATAGTGGCCGGTGCTGATATAATTGGAGAGTATTAAATAATAATGTAATACATATAAGGTTCTTTGAAATATTTTTTATGGTAAGGGTATTAATACGAAATCGCATATTATCCCGGGTAAGCATGTCATACTTGATTGGACGTGTCATCCTGACGAAGAAAGGATCGGCTATTGTGGGCAGGGTTTTAAAATTTACTGTAAACAAAATAGTAATAGCCTATTTTTTTG
>CAZWGG010000378.1:0-3484 GCA_964633305.1 uncultured Bacteroidales bacterium | reverse complement strand
ACGTCAGCATGACAAAACACACGAAATGCTTTGAAGCCTTGAAAAATGATCATAGCTTATATTCTTTTTGGTATGCTGTCTTGATTAGGGGTATCATTCCGAATACCCGCGTGTCATCCTGACGAAGGAAGGATCGGCTATCGTGGGCAGGGTTTTAAAATTTACTGTAAACAAAATAGTAATAGCCTATTTTTTTGTATTGCCATGCACAAAGCAGCAGATGCTTCCTTACGTCAGCATGACAAAACACACGAAATGCTTTGAAGCCTTGAAAAATGATCATAGTTTGTATTCTTCTTGCTATGTTCCCCTGATTGTGCATATCATTTCGACTCCGGACTTCCGAAACCGGACTTCCAACTTCCAACTAATTTCTTCCCACCAAACACTTACCTAAAAAATAATTCAAAAACATAAACACAATATAATTAAGACTATGAAAAAAACACAACTCGTATCTGTTCTACTTATTGTTACCCAGTATTTACCGGGCCAGGAAAATATTACGAATGAGAAAAACCGGCATAGCTGGAACTACCCGGTTATTCAACCTGCGCCCGTTACCGATACGTTATGCGGCGGCATTGTGGTAACCGATTCTTACCGCAATCTCGAAAACTTAGATGATACGGCGGTATATAACTGGTACGCCGGTCAAAAACTGTTTTGCGACAGCATAATGAGCCGGTTTGAGGCAATAGACCAATTATTGAATGAAAACATAAAAATGAGAAATGCATTCAGTATATACCCCGATCCGCCCAGGCCCAATGGCGATACCCTGTTTTTTAGCTGGTACGATTCAAATACTCGTAACCATAAAATATTTATGAAAACATTTTCCTCTAACCGGGTCACAGAAATATTTTCAACCGGCAAATTACACGAAATTGGGATTAATACCTATTATATTGATTGCTACGAGCCCTCATTCAATAATAAATACCTGGCCATTAGCCTTGATGGTAGCACTATTGAAAACTCGTGTATAATTGTTTGGGACATAAAAAATAAAAAACTGATAGATAAAAAAATTGAACGGGGAGAATTACCTCACTGGTTCCCGGGAAACAAAGGCTTTTTCTATTCACAGTACAGGAAAACAAGTACCCCTGAAGAAAAAATGAAAAAATATGAAAATGCTCAGGCCAAGTTTCATTACATAGGCACCGACCCGGAAGACGACCCGGTTATCCTTAACAAGGATAATAGCCCCGAACTATCGCTTCATGATGTGGACTGGCCCGAAGTACACACGTCTCTCACATCTTCTTATGTTGTTGGGGCAGTATTTCAAGGTATATCCGATACCCCTGAACTATACTATACAAATGCCGATAGTGCATTTTTACATGGCAACACCAAAACAAAATGGGTAAAAATTGCCGGCGCCCAAAAAATAGCCAAGTCATTTAGCCTTATTAAAAATAATTTGTTTGTTTTATCGTACGGCGCTAATCCTTTTGGAAGATTAGAACGGGTTAACCTGCATGACACTGCAAACAGGGAAATTATTTATGAAGGCTTAAATGAAAATTTAGATAATTTTTTTATCACCAAACGTTCCATTTACGTGTTAACGATAAAAAACGGGTATTCGGGCCTTATGAGAATTGCATTGGATAACTTTCAAGAGGAAAAAATTAAATTGCCTTTTAAGGGATCAATAGAAATAGAACTGGGTGAGTATTCAAACTCTTTCACGCAAAACAGCAACCGGTTTTACTTTCCGCTGGAAACATGGGACAAGACTCCAATTCTATATTATCATCAGGAAGGCAAAAGAAAAATTCATAAAATCCGTCTGTATCCAAAAATGGACAAAGCCGTTTTAAAAAACATTGAATTTAAATCAGTTTTGGTAGAATCGCATGACGGCACACTGGTGCCCTTAACTGTTTTATACCGTAAAGGGCTCGTATTAAACGGGAAAAATTCCACCATTATAAACGCGTATGGTGGTTCAGGCATATCGCTTTCCCCCTCTGTTGATGGCAGCCGACTGGTATGGATAAACCGCGGCTATATTTATGCCGTAGCGCACGTGCGTGGCGGGGGCGAAAATGGCGAGAACTGGCACCAGCAGGGATACAAAACCACCAAGCAGAATACCTGGAAAGACTTGATTGCCTGTACCGAATACCTTGTTAAAAACAACTATACCGATAAAAACCATGTTGTTGCTTTAGGGGCAAGCTCGGGTGGAATAGCCGTTGGCCGTGCCCTAACCGAAAGGCCCGGTTTATTTAAGGCAGCAGCCATTTTAGTGGGTGAATGTAATCCATTACGTTTAAATAATGAGAAAAATACAGTTGCAATATCAGAATTTGGATTAGTAGATGATTCAATAGAATGTTTGGGACTGTTGAATATGGATATGTATTATCATATTAGCGATACGGTTCAATACCCTGCCATACTTTTTACAGCAGGCATGAACGACGAGATTGTAGCTGCCTGGCAACCGGCCAAGGCTGTAGCAAAGTTACAGGCCATTCCAAATAAAAATGTAATTTTATTTAATGCCAGAATGGGCGCACATAAAGAAAATGTGAACAGCCCGTTTGTGTATACTTTTTTTCTCTGGCAATTGGGCTATCCTTCTTTTTCTGAAGATAAATAAGAAGTATGAGGCGTTTAAAGTTAACTAAAACTGAGATTATTGTATTTACTTCACTTTGGTTCCTATACCTTCTTGATTATTATTCTGTATACTCCTTTTATTCAAAAATTTATATACGGATAATAATAGCTGGCACAATTATATTTAACGATTTTGTCTATTATTATATTATTCGTTTTATATTATTTGGCAAATTTTGGGAAAAGCGTAAAATTATAACAACCATGTTATTTGTGGTTGTGTTTGGACTCTTCCTTTTTTCAAGATATGTTATACAAACCGATCTTATAGAATACCTGTATAATAATAAAATATTCAAATATTTTTCACTTGATAGGGATATTATATGGTTTAGTTCATTTATTTTTCTTGTTCTTACCTTTGTTGCCTATTCCCTGTATTACTCGCGCATTAATCTTCAAAAAATACATGAACAAAACCGGCTGGAACAGGCGCACGTGTTAAAGCAGATAGATGCCATCAGAAAACAACTGGGCGCCAGGTATACCCGCGATTTTTTAACTTTTTGTTCAACGTCGGTAAAAGACAATTTACCGGCTGTAAAACGGGCCATTGAGCTGTTTGGTGAAATGCTGGATTATACTAATACCACCAAAACAGATGAAAAGGTGCCTGTAAGCGAAGAAATAAAGTACATTAAAAACTTTATTGAACTGCAGAAAATACTCAAACAACAAATATATTGTACCCTGCATGTTAACGAAATGAAAAGCATATTGCCCTTAGAAATTTATCCACGCATATTAATAACATTTGTTGAAAATGCTTTTAAACACGGCATAATAAATAACCCCGAAACCCCTGTTCGAATTCACCTTACGTTTGAAAAGCAGCAATTAT
>CAZWGG010000377.1:0-5819 GCA_964633305.1 uncultured Bacteroidales bacterium | reverse complement strand
AAATCCGTTTCCATAGCTTAAATATACGTTATCACCGATATAAATATCTTCTTTGCTATCTGAATTAAAATCTTTTAATTCACCATTATTTGATGGATGTGCCAGGGAATTCCCAAAACTTTCCCCATCACTAAATAATACATATCCGTTTACTGCTGTATTAACTCCATCATCTTTTCCATCACCGTTAATATCACCAAATTGCAGGTCTGTTTCATACCATAAGGTCGTGAAGTAATCGATACTGGTTCCTGTGTAATCATCTATTTCAAATTTATAGTTTTCTATTGGATCAATGGTATTATAATAATGTACTACAATTTCTTTTTTGGCCGATCCTTTAAAACCTATGAATGATGTCCCGAACGGGATACCTCCCATTGTTTCCTCGTAGTTGAAAGTTTTGGTAACCGGGCTTGTCCAGTTATTTTTCCAACATGTGACTTCAAGCTTATTCATTTCAGGAACAGGTTTTTCATACACCTTTGTGACAATATGTTCGGGTACTTTATCCCCGTCCAAATCGTTGCACGAATACGTGATATACCCATTTGTGACAGTCACTGTACCTAAATCTTCGTTAAACATCAACGAAAGCTGATTCGTGGTTTCATTATAAGAATAACATATAATATTTAATTTGTCTGTGCTGTATTCAAGAGTTTGAATGATTATCTCATCCTTATTATCGTTGTTTATGTCAAACAAATAATATTCACCTTTTGCCAAGGTGGTAAAATTACCCTTGTGAGTATACCCTATTGCCCCGGCGTTTCTTATAAACAGTTGAACCTGGTTAGTATTTTCCGAGCCGTAAAATATATCTTCTTTTCCATCGCCGTTAATATCACCGGATAACCGTTCTCCTGTTAATTTAGTTGTAGTAAACAAGTCATCGGATGACAGGTCAATTGTTTGATCAGCACCGTTCCCTTGCCAGTCAAATATTGTTGAGTTAAGTTTATTACCATCTGAACCGGTAAGTATAACTTCATTCAGCAATGAAAACAAACCGTTGTCCACATAGTTAAATGTATATTTTCTAACCAGGGCGCCTTCCGAATATACTTTAATATCATCGATCATCATATTATCATTTAATTCATCGCCCAGCAGGTAATAGGTGTTGTTGTCATTTCGGTAGCTGTAGTTGAATTTTATTTCGTTATAGGGAAGAAAACCGGTTGTTCCGGTATATTCTATGGAATGGACCAGTACATCGTTATCATCTTTTATATAATTGTATTTCATGTAATTGCCATTTGGGTCGGTGACCTTTTCAAGGTACCATTGGAAAACTTTCCCTGTTGGCGCATGAATTTGCCTTGAGCTGGTTGTTAACCCGTATTCCAGCACAGAACCGGAAATGGTAGTTACGGTGAACTTTTCAGGGCTTCCATCGCTGTCTAAGTCGGTAGAAGTAATGGTATTAAAATCTTCGGCGTAGGTATAATATGAATTTCCTCCTGAGGCGTACATACGGTTGCCATCAATTGTAAATTTATCAGTAGCAGTAAAATCCACTTCGTTGTATTGTCCGTCAAAGTAGCAGGTTTCCGGCACCCTGGTTATAACTGAAATTCCGGCCAAATTCCAGCCATAGCCAAACAACCCCATACCGGCTTTACTGTTATAATTTACAGAAATCTTCGGTTCCATACTATTAGTGCCGGGGGAAACAACTATTGGAATAGAATAAGTTGCTGCCCCGGAAAGGCTTACATCAAAACTTCCGGGAAGGCTTCCTACCGGCAAATTATAGTCCATGTTCCGGGTATCAGGGTCAACCGGGGTTGCTAAATAATTATCAACCGCAATTAAATCTTCGTCAATTTTTGCTTCGAAGGCATTTTCTGCATCAGCAGTATACGAAAATCCGGGGTTTAAATCAATATAATCGCGGGCAATATAAGTTTTATCTCCCGTAACAACGGTATTTAATTCCCATACTTTTTTGGCTTCCTGTGAGAAAAGAGCGGTTCCTGTTAGAAAATATATAAGAAAGAGTAATGTTTTTTTCATTTTTAAGCATTTTATATGTTGGATTGTTATAATGTTGGTTTGGATTAGGGTTATTCTTTAGCTATTTTCCATTTATGAATATTTTTCCCTTCCACCATATGCAGAAGGTACATTCCTTGTTTATAACTGCTTAAGTCAACAGTTGTTAAAGATGTAGTAACAGTTTGCCGGGTGAGCAGTTTGCCGTTTATGTCGTAAACAAGCAGTTCAACGGTTGTGCCTTCCTTAAGTTTTTTTATTTCAATTTGAAGCTGGCCTTTTGTGGGATTGGGGTATATGGAGTATTCCAACTGGCCCATTTTGTCGGCAAATATTTCGGGTTCTTGTTCCTGTGCCGTGCTTTCTTGTGCCGATTTTAAGGTTATACCCCGGTATGTCCGGTTTCCTGAACCATCATAGTTGAAATAAATGGTTTGTCCATAGCCATAACACAGCAGAAGTGTTAAGAGGCTGAAGATTGTTGTTATTTTTTTCATGGTGAATATTGATTTATGTTATTTTTAGTCTAAAAGTTGAAAGCCTGTTATTCCATGGTATTTTCTTCCAATCTCTCAATCCTTTTCATCAGTTCTTGTACAAGGACATCTTTTTCATTGTTTTTATCGTTTAAATATACAATTTTTTTGTTTTGTTCGATGACATACAAGGTAAGCTCTTCAATTTTTTGCAATAGTTTTGCATTCATTTCGCCCAGGCTTATACCGTTTTCTTCCACTTCGGCGGCAGAGGGTATTTCGGGCAGGTGGTTGTGTTGGGCAATATATTGTTCTACTTCGTTTAGGGTAGGTAAGTCATAGTTTGTATCAAAAACAAAATCGCTCCAGCCTGTGGCTACTTTTATTTCTTTGGCGCGTATGGTACCGTTTACATCAAGTTTGTAGTCGGGGGTGGTGGTGTTGATGCCTATGTTTCCGTTTCCCGTAATGGCTATACCCCTAAGGTCATCGCCTGCTCTTGTAAGAAAGCCAATATCATTTTTCCTATACATTCTCAATGTACTCCCTGTTCCATCATAAATGCATAATCCTTCACCCGCCCCTTCACCGCTAATTTGAAGTTTGCCACCAGTTGGATTTGTAGAACCAATTCCTATGTAACCACTTGAATTAATTGCAATACCTTTCGAATCATCTCCGGCCCTTGTTATAAATCCTATATCATTTTTCCTATACATTCTCAATGTACTCCCTGTTCCATTATAAATGCATAATCCTTCACCTTCTCCTTCACCGCTTATTTGGAATTTGCCATATGAGGGGGATGTAACACCAATGCCAACGTTTCCTGTATTGGTATTATAAATATGGTCCCCATTCTGGCCCCATTGGCCAAAGCTAAACTTGTAACATACGACAAGAACAGTAACAATAAAAATTTTAGAAATACTTTTGATGTTTTTTTTCATGGTTAATTAGTTTTAAGTTATTTAATTTCATTCCACAACTCCGTTAGTTTACTATTTCACAAAACAATAGTTCATTTGTTCGTTATTTTGTATCCCTTTCCCTTATTTCTTTGTGTGTTTACATATAATTTATTTTTATAATTCTATTTTACACTTTAGCCAATTTATGGCATTAACCTTTGGTAAAGAACCTGACAAATCCGGGATCACACTCTTCATTCACTTCCTTTTATTAAGCATACCATTCCCTCGGAAGTATTTACACGTATATACCTCACCCATACAAGGCCAATATCATACCAATGGATATTTACACTAACTTCACTCGCTTGTTAACTTTGATTTAGCCGTGTTATCTTTTGCCTCAACATTTATTCTGCATTTTGTAGAACAGCGCTACGTTTCGGCATGTCCATCACAGTCAAATCAATGAAATAAATAATTGCAATAAATGCAAAAGCAAGAAAAGATATATTTTTGAAAAAAACAAATAAAATATGAAGTTTTTTTGAATTTTTCTTAAAAAAAGGGAATGGTTTATTTTTAGGGATTGATTTTCAGAAGAATAATTTAAGTTCAATTTCAAATCATTCTCAAAAATACGATAATGATCCGAAACTATTCTTTTGAAAAGAAAATAATTTTAATTTTGATTGCGCAAAGCGAAAACTAATATGTCAAATTATGAAAAAAACTAAAAATTTGTTTGTTCTTACTTTTGTTATACTTGTTACGAATGTAAACTCAGTATATTCAATAAACGGGTACAAAAATTTTAAAGTTGCCATATATTGCAGGGCATACGAAGTACGTAAAATGGAAGACCTTAATTGGCTCGATTCTGTTTGGAACGTAATTTCCTCTCAGGTACATGTAGATAAAATATACCTGGAAACCCATCGTGACCGAATACTGGTTGATGAAGGGACGATTAAAAAAGCAAAGAAATATTTTGAAGACAGAAATATTGAAGTAGCCGGTGGTATCACACTTACAGTGAACGAGAAGAATTTGTTTGAGACTTTTTGCTATAGTAATCCTGAGCACCGAAAAAGGGTTAAGGAAATTGTTGAATTTACAGCAGCATTATTTGACGAAGTAATATTAGATGATTTCTTTTTTACCAATTGTAAATGTGAATTGTGTATAAATGGAAAAGGCAATAAAAGCTGGACAAATTACCGGTTAGGGCTATTGGATAATGCGGCCCGTGAGTTAATTATTGAACCTGCCAAAGCAGTTAACCGGGAAATAAAAATGGTAATAAAATATCCGAATTGGTATGAACATTTTCAGGGACTGGGGTTTGATCTTGAAGCCGGGCCTAAACTATTTGATGGAATTTATACCGGAACAGAAACCAGGGACCCGGTACGTAGCAACCAGCATTTGCAACAGTACCAGGGATACTTGATTTTCAGGTATTTTGATAACATTAAACCGGGAGGAAATGGAGGCGGTTGGGTTGATACAGGAGGTTTGCTTTATCTTGACCGGTACGCTGAACAATTATGGTTGACGCTTTTTGCCAAGGCGCCGGAGATAACATTGTTTGATATTCGTCAGTTACAGGGAGAAATTAAAGGAACGTACCGTGCCAAATGGCAGGGTAACCAAACCAGCTTTGACTTTGATGAGATGATGAAACCTAAAGAACTTTCTACAGGAGAAATTATAAAACCTTTAACCATTGCCCGTGCTGCAGGTTATACCTTCGAGAAGGCCGATAAGTTTCTTGGTGAACTCGGCACGCCTGTTGGTGTAAAAAGTTACAAACCCCATCATTCAACAGGTGAAGATTTTTTGCATAACTACCTGGGTATGGCAGGAATTCCTATTGATATTGTTCCTGAATTTCCTTCAAATGCTAACATGGTTTTACTTACCGAATCTGCCAGTTATGATCCTGTTATTGTTGATAAAATTAAAAAACAACTAATGGATGGTAAAGATGTTATGATCACATCCGGGTTATTAAAGGCTTTACAAGGACATGGAATTGAAGATATTGCAGAACTCAAAGTTGCCGATAGAAAATCGTTGGTAAAACATTTTGCAATTGGTTGGCAGGATATGATATCCATAGAAGAAGAAATTGTTATTCCACAGGTTCAATATCTTACTAATGATTCATGGGAAGTTATTTCGGGTTTGGATAATGGTTTGGGATGGCCATTACTGCATAAGGCTTCGTATGCAAAAGGAACACTTTATGTTTTGGTTATACCGGAAAATTTTGCCGATATCTATAATTTACCCGTTGAGGTATTATCAAAAATTAAAGAAATACTGGCACAGGAGGTATTTGTCCGGTTAGAAGGCCCGGGGAAGGTAAGCCTGTTTGTTTACGATAACAATACATTTATCGTGGAATCGTTTCTTGATGAAAATG
>CAZWGG010000376.1:0-5822 GCA_964633305.1 uncultured Bacteroidales bacterium | reverse complement strand
GAATTATATTCAAAAATTAACAACACTATTCCTTTTGCTTATGGCGTATTTGAGGATAATGAATTATTAGGATTAGTTTCAGGAGTAATACAATCTAATTTTAAATGGCCAGTTCGATTTTTCACTTCACGAGTAATTATAATAGATGGACCAATAATTAAAAATCAGGATCAGGAAATATTAAGTTTTTTACTATATCATTTAACAAAAAAAATTAGGAAAAAATCTATTTTCATCCAAATCAGAAATTTAACTCATCAATTTGAGCACAATGAAATATTTGAAAAGTACAAGTTCAAATACAAGCCCCAATTAAATATTATGATTCCTTTAAATGTAGAAAAAAAAGTCCTTTTGGGTAATATAAACAAGAATAAGAAACGTAATGTTACCAAAACAACAAACAAAGGTACAGTATTAAAAATAATAGAAGATATTAAGGAATTTAAGACAGCAGTTGCACTAATCCACACAACCTATAAAAAAATAAAATTGCCAATACCAAGAGAAAACTTTTTTATTCAGGCTTTTGAAACTCTGACAGCAAAGGGGTTATTAAAAACATTTGGTGCTTTTTTTCAGAATAAGTTAATTGGTGTGCGACTCGAATTATGTTATAACAATACTATTTACGATTGGTATGCCGGCAGCAATGATGCATATAAAAACAAATATCCTAATGATTATTTAATATATCATATTCTGATATGGGGCAATGAAAATGGGTATATGTTATTTAATTTTGGAGGTGCGGGAAAGCCCAATGTCCCTTATGGGGTGAGGGAACATAAAATTAAATTTGGAGGCGATTTATTAGAAATGGGAAGGTATGAACGGATTAATAGTAAATTCTTGTATAATATTGGGGAATTGGGACTAAGATTATATAAACTCATTAAATAAAGTAATTTTAATACTGGACAACTAATTCTGTGGTTAGGTTTCTAGGAGAAAAAATAAGATATGTTTTTGGTGAGTTTTATCCTTTTGTTTGGATAGAAAAGAAACATATTTCAAAATCAGATGAAGACTGTAGATTTCAGCCAATATTTATTATAGGTGCACCAAGATCGGGAACAACATTGCTTTACCAGTTACTAGCTTATCATGTTCAGTGTTGTTATTTTACAAACTTCGCATCAGTATTTTATAAATACCCTGTTGTAATAACTAAATTAACAAACATTTTTAACCGAGGTTATTCAGACAAATCATTTAATAGCAATTATGGATTAATCAAAGGTTTATGGGCACCATCAGAAGCAGGTGCTATATTTAAATACTGGTTTGACAAAAAAGAAAAATCCAGTAAGTTTAAAAACCATATAAAAAAAAGTTGCAATAGTCTTGCTTCATTTTATAATTCTACATTTATTAGTAAAAATTTGCTTAATAATTACCGGCTTGATGAAATATATGAAGTATTTCCCAATGGATTATTTATATACATTAAAAGAGAACTTTTGTATAACGTGCAATCGGTTGTACTTGGAATGAGAAAAAAGGGAATAGGCATGAAAGCATTACGAGTAGAAAATGAAAATGGCAATGATGATATTAAAACTGCAATTAATCGTGTAATTGCAATTAATACTTCTATTGAAACCTTTTTTAAAACTCATAGCTGTAACTATCTAACTTTAAATTACCATTCCTTATGCAAAAATTATTTTCACGAATTGGATAGAATTAGAGAATCCTACAATGAAATAGCTAGTGTTGAACTAAACTATAAAAGATATGATAGAGTTCTTATAAAGAAATCTGAAAAGAAACTACTTTCCCAGTCAGAATGGGAGAAAATTCAAAATTTGATCTCAAAACATTCATCTCATAGTGAAAATATTACTAGAAGTTAGACATCCCGCCCATATTCATCATTTTAAATATTTAATTTGGGAATTAAAAAATAAAAATCATATTGTGAAAATAATGGTTTCACAAAAAGATATTCTTATTGATTTACTTAAAAAGTATAATTTTGAATATGAGGTTATTGGGAAAAATCAAAAATCAATCTTACGAAAGATAGTTGAGTTATTCAGGCAAAATCTAAAAGTAATTAAAATAATAAAAAATTTTAAGCCTCATATTATGATAGGTAGACCCTCACAAACTATCACTCTTACCTCTTTTTTACTGAAAATTAATAGTATCATTTTTGCAGAAGATGATTTTAAGGCAGTTGTATTTAATGGATTATTAGCTTATCCTTTTGCCAAAATTGTTCTTGCACCGAGTGTTACAAATCTTGGAATATTTAATAAGAAAAAAATTCCCTATCATGGGTATCAAAAATTAGCATATCTGCATCCAAAAATCTTTAAACCTGATTTAAATAAAATTGAAAAATATATTGATCCTTCAAAACCGTTTTTTATAATACGTTTTTCTAATTTGTGTGCAGGTCATGACATAAATATTGGAGGATTAAATAATGAGATAGGTGAGAAACTAGTAAAGAAGCTAGAAAAACAAGGACAGGTTTTAGTAACATCGGAAAGGAAATTAAATAATTTTCTCAATAAATACTGTTTGTCGATACCTATTGAAGATATTCATCATTTCATATATTTCTCCAATCTATATATTGGTGATAGCCAAAGTATGGCAATGGAAGCAGCGATACTTGGAACACCTTCAATCAGATTCAGTGATTTAGCTGGCAGATTAAATGTATTAGAAGAATTAGAACATAGATATCAGTTAACATTCGGTATTAGAACAACAAATGCTGAGAGATTATTTCTAAAAATAGATGAACTAATAGAAACTCCAAACTTGCATGATTTGTTCCAACATAGAAAACAACAAATGCTTAACGATAAAATAGATGTTACAGCTTTTATGATTTGGTTTGTTGAAAACTACCCCCAAAGCGTGAAAATTATGAAGGAAAACCCTGATTATCAGTATAGGTTTAAATAATCGAAATAGATACTATTTTTGAAATTATGAACAATAAAATTAGGTAAACACATGAAAATCAGTATTTTTGGATTAGGTTATGTTGGTTGCGTAAGTTTAGGCTGTTTAGCAAAAAATGGACATAAAGTTATTGGTGTTGATATCAATAAAAATAAAGTAGAATTGATTAACCAGGGAAGACCAACCATTATTGAAGAAGAAATTGATTATATTCTTAACTCTGCTTTTAAAAATAATAAAATTAGCGCAACAACCGATGCCCTTTCTGCTGTAAAAGAATCGGATATATCGATAATTGCTGTAGGTACACCTTCAACAAAGAATGGCCACTTAGATTTAAAATATATTTACCGTGTTGCGCAAGATATAGGGGAAGCATTAAAACAAAAAAGCAGCTTTCATATTATAGTGATTCGCAGTACAGTTTTGCCAGGGACTAATTTTAAAGTTGGGGAAATTATTGAAAAATATGCTAAAAAAGAAAGAAATAAAGATTTTGCTGTAGTATCTAATCCGGAATTCCTACGAGAAGGAAGTGCTGTAGAAGATTTTTATAATCCTCCCGTAACCGTTTTAGCATCTGATAATTCGAGTGCACTAGAAACTATAGAAGAAATATATGCTAAGATTAATGCTCCAATTAAAAGAGTAGATATTAAAGTGGCTGAATTAATAAAGTATGTAAATAATACTTTTCATGCACTTAAAATTACTTTTGCCAATGAAATTGGAAATATTTGCAAAAAACTTGATCTGGATTCCTATGAAGTTATGGATTTATTTACTATGGACACACAATTGAATATTTCTTCCACTTATCTGAAGCCTGGGTTTGCGTATGGGGGGTCATGTTTACCTAAAGATTTAATGGGCCTAAATACAATAGCACATGATAACTATCTCATTACCCCGGTGTTGAATGCAATTGAATTGTCGAATAAAAACCATATGAAAGTGGCTATGAATTTAATTGAATCCAGGAAAAGCAAAAATGTTGGAATTATTGGATTAAGTTTTAAACCTGGAACAGATGATTTAAGATATAGTCCAATGGTTGAATTAGCTGAATATATGTTGGGCAAGGGATATAAGCTGGAAATTTATGATAAAAATGTGAGTATTTCTAAACTAACAGGCACAAATAAAGAATATATTGAACAACATATTCCTCATTTATCGAATATCATTACTGATGATATGATTCATGTGGTGCAAAAATCTGAAATAATCATCTTTGCACAAAATGTAGATGATGCGGAAAAAATTGTAACTAGATTTCCGGAGAAGTATTTCATAGATTTAGTGAGAGTTACGTATGGGAAATATTCAAACTATGAAGGAATTTGTTGGTAATAAAATCAATATTTTTATTCTTTTTTTCTTAGCTCCCCTCTCATTCTTCAATAATATCCTACCTTTGTAAGGTAATACTTTAATTGTATTACTGTACAATGATTGATTTTACCTTCAAAGCATATAATAATTTATTAATTGCGTTAACTGAAAGTGGGTACATCTTTCAACCCTTCCATTCTTTTTTTAATACAGCTGCTTCAAAAGTAGTTATCCTTAGACACGATATCGATGCCCGAAAACAGAATGCTCTGGTTTTTGCTCAAATTGAGCAAAATTTGGGAATTTGTTCAACTTATTTTTTTCGCATAGTACCTCAAAGTTTTAGTAAAAAATTAATACTAAAAATAGCTGAATCTGGCCACGAAATCGGCTACCATTACGAAGATTTGGCCTTAGCAAAGGGAAATGTGGATAAAGCCTATGGTTTATTTTGTAGGAACCTTGAACAATTTAGAAAACTATACCCGGTTAAAACCATCTGTATGCATGGCAGTCCATTAAGTAAATGGGATAACCGGAAAATATGGGAAAAGTACGATTATCGTAAATTGGGCATTATTGGTGAACCTTACTTTGATGTTGATTTTACACGGGTTTTATACCTTACCGATACAGGCAGGAGATGGAATGGCAATAAGGTAAGTGTTCGAGATAAGATTGCTTCTGGCTTATTAAGTGTCCAATATAATTTTCATTCCACTTTTGATATTATTAGAGCAGTGGAGAAAGGAAAACTACCGGACAAAATAATGCTCACCACCCATCCCCAGCGGTGGAATAGCCAATCACTGCCATGGATTAAGGAATACATTTTTCAGAATTGTAAGAATGTAATAAAAAGGTACTTTTATGTAAGCAGAAAAAATTATTATGCCGATCCCAAATAGGTTTAGCTTGTTACCTTCTAGATATTAAAAATGCACGACAACTTGACCTTCACCATCAATATGGTAAACCTGTCACATCCATTTATTTCAAATACAGGTAAACGATTAGTCAAAACCCCAAAAGTATATTTATCTGATTCGGAAATTGCTAATGCATTACTGGGTATCAAGACGTTTGAGCAACTTATGGGTCATCCGTCTTTAGGTTCACTTTGGGAATCTTGTGTTTTGACTAACCTAAAAGGTCATTTTCCATCCTATAATTTCTTTTTTTTACAGGACAAGCCATGGTTCGGAAATTAATTTTATTGTAGAATATGCAGGCAAAATAGTTGCTATTGAATGTAAGGCAAGTGTGTCTCCAGCATTAAGTAAAGGGACATATACAGCCATCGAAGATTTAAATCCTGGAAAGACACTTGTTGTTTCCCCTGTAAAAAGAGGTTGGCCAATGAGAAAAGGTATTGATGCCTCTGTCACAGGAAGAGGCAGTATCTCAAATAAAAAATATAGCAATAAAAATTCTAATTAGTCGAGCGTACTAAAGTCTTTATACAAGATTTAACCATTTGATAACTAAGGTAAAAAAGTTAATAAGTAAGCATTTGGGGTATGCCGTATTGTCAAAAACGTCTTAACGATCTATTTTTC
>CAZWGG010000375.1:0-5845 GCA_964633305.1 uncultured Bacteroidales bacterium | reverse complement strand
CTGAATCAAATACCAATGCAAAATGAAAAGCCAGCCAGGCGTATACTAATGATAAATAATCTGTATGAAAAATAAGAAAATAGCTGCCGGTTAAAGAAAAAATAAAAGAAATACAAGTGAGATGATTAGGAGTAACTCTCGTTCGTTCAAAAATAGTCACTATAAAAACAGATAGTGGATGACTTAATATTTTTGAATACAATTGATCGTTGGCATTTGCCTCCTTGTTAAACTTCTTTATTTTACTATAGTTCTTCAGCATCTTCTTTAAATGTATAAAAAAAATAAAACTGCCTGGTTTTCCATTTTTTATATTGCCTTCTATACAATTTTCTGTTTTTGAGTAAAAAAGGATCAAGTAACGAAGATTGTAATTTTAAATTAATGTCAAGAATTTTTAATACTAACTTATTTTTTCTAAGGCTATCATTTAACCGGTTATACAAATTTAGTATTGGGACAAAGGAATATGTCTCTGAGATATAAAAGGAACTAAAATTAGTTTTAAAAAACTCCAGGTAATCTTCAATTGTGCGGTAATAACTTCTATCTTTTCTTCCAATATCTTCACTACCAAATGGTTCTGTCAATGAAATAGTATCTCTTGTTATTACTATACCTTCTTGTTCTAAAAAATTCGATATCTTTTTGATAATCAAAGGAATATTCTTATTTTCAATACACATTAATACTCCTCCCATGAAAATTACATCAAACTTTTCGTCTGTCCGGTAATTTTCAAGATCAGAAAGAATAAAATCTGCATTTTTTACATTATTCTTGTCTCTGTAATTTTTAGCAATATGTAATAAATTCTCTGAGAAATCAACGCCAACAACCTTTTTACACAGTTTTGCAAATTCAAAAGTCATTCTTCCGGTTCCGCAGCCCAGATCAAGTACTTTTTTATCTTTTAGTGAAATAATCCTTTTTATATGATTAAATTCTGTTCTGGTTCTATATCTTGCCCTAATTTCATTTGAATAATCGTTTTCATTATACGGCGATCCTGCTGTAAAATAATTGTATTTTGACCCTCTTTCATTCCAAAAATCCTTGTTAATATTTGCACTTTTATTCATGTAAATGGCTATTGTTTCGGTAAACTTATAACTAAAACTTGAAGTCTTAAAAACTTATGCAAATAAGACACGAGCTTTCGCAAGATCCTCTTTATCATCAATTTCAAACCATTTTGAAGGAGAAATGTTCTTAATATAAATGTTAATCTCGTTTATATATTTTGCAAAAAATAGATCAAAATAAATCTGGGTATTATTTTGCTTTATTTCGTAATCAAGCAAATCAAGAATTTTTTTATTCTCCTTACACAAATACAAAATACCAACAGATTTAAAATGATTGCGGCTAAGATCATCAACCTTCTCCCTTATTATTTCAATTTTTGTTATTTTGCCTGATTTATCAGTAGTTAATCTGCACCCATCATTCTCACTAGTAAAATAATCGCCAAACCAATAATTTTTTTCGCATATGGAAAAGTTATTGAAAAATTCTTTTTGGAAAAAAACATCACTTTCAACGATCATTGCCCCAGAAGACATATAATCTCTCGCAAGCCAAAGCGAATAAATATTGTTTGTTTTATCATAAACAGGATTATGAATAAATGTTGCAGTAAACTTATTGCTCCAATTCGAATTGAAATAATTTTTAATTTCATTGGAAAGATGACCGGTAACAAAAACTAAATTATCAACCGGTAAACCTTGAAAATTATTTAACGTTTGCTCAAGAATCGGAATACCATTGACTTTAGCTAAACACTTTGGAACTAGTTTGGTTAACTCCTCAAGCCTTTTGCCTAATCCCGCAGCAAGAATTATAATATTCATAATTTATGATTTGTAGATACTCTCTAATTCTACAATCAGATTATTCCAATTGTATTTAGCAAAAATAATATTTTGAGCCTTAATGCCCAATTTTACATAATTTATTTGCTCTTTCATTTTGACAATCGAATCAGCAAGAGACTTATATTCTCCTGCTTTAAAAACCAATCCAACCTGTTCTGAATTTACAAAATTTGCCTGTGCGGTACAATCGCTGACAATAACGGGTAATCCCAAGGCTAAATATTGGAACATTTTATTTGCATAAGTTGTGTCATGATGTATATTTCTTAAAAAAGGACATAACCCAATATCACAATTTTTAATGAGAGAAAATGCTTTTTCTACATCCAGCCAGCCTGTTAATGTCACATTTGAAATATTATTGTCAGAAATAAAATTCTCCAAAATTTTTTGCTCTTTACTCCAACCTATAATTACAAATTCAATATTTTTATCTTTAATGTAATTGGCAGTCTTTAAAATGGTGAGTGTCCCCCTTCTTATTGCTGTATCTCCAAAATATACACAAAATAATTTACCATCTTTCTTCTCATGCTTAATGCTTTTTGGAGTAAATTTATCTGTATCAATATAATTAGGTAAAACATGTATGTTACTTGTATTAACAGAAAAAACCTCTTTGTAATATTCCCGGGCTTCTGTGCTTACAACAATTACCTTATCTGCTTTTTTAACATATTCTTTTTGGTAGTTATTCCACCTTTTTATGGAAACTAGATAACTAAGCGGGAACGTATTTATGTGCTTATACATCCTCATTATTTCGGGTCTGTTTTCATGTAAATCTAAAATGATCTTTTTTTTATATTTTTTCGCCAGTTTATACCCCACTGAGGCCAAAGGAAGATCATGTATATGGATAAAATCTATGCTATAGTTTCTAAGTACAGTACTTATTTTTTTATTCCAATAATTGAAATAAACCGGGATTAATAACACCAAAACACTTGATTTATATATGTAATTTGGCATGTAAACCCTTAAAACTCTGCTTTTTGAAAAATAATCATTTTTAGTTGGTTTCGACTTCGAAGTACATACCAGTATTATTTCATGGCCAATTTTTTCCAATATTTTTATTTCGTTTTCAACTCTTTCATCAGGAGGAAATTCCTTCTCCAGAATCATTAAAATTTTCATAATTATTCTTTAATTTTATAGCTGATTCCTCAAAAGAGGTCAAAAATACGTTTTTCAACTTAATTAATATTTAAATGAAAACAAAAAACACGAAGTCAATTACCCCATATGTTACTGCCGTTATAATATTCTTTATAATCTCAGTTTCCTATTTTATTCCTGATGTTCTTGAAGGAAAAAGACTCTACCAGGGAGATATAGCTAATTACATGGGTATGTCAAAAGAGACGAAAGACTACAGGGCTGAATATGGTAAAGAGGCTTTATGGACAAACAGCATGTTTGGCGGAATGCCTGCTTATTTGGTCGATACTAGCTTTAAAGGCAATAAGATGAAACTCTTTTATCGTATTTTAACGCTAAATAATTTCAGGCCTGTTTGTTTTATTTTTTTATACCTTATCGGTTTCTATATAGCCTTACTATTATTTCGTATTAATCCTTGGCTTAGTATCGCCGGTGCCATCGCCTATGCGTTTTCTTCATATTTTTTTATTATTGTCGAAGCAGGCCATGTATCTAAAGTTTTAGCACTAGGATATATGCCTGCAATAATTGCCGGAGTATATGCTTCTTTCAGGGGAAAAATAATGCTGGGAAGCGTAGTTACAGGTTTGTTTCTTTCTCTTCAACTTGCTACTAATCATTTGCAAATTACGTATTATACCCTGTTAATAATTCTGATTTTTAGTCTGTTTGAATTAATTAGTGCAGTTCGGGAAAACAGGTTTATTGAATTCGTAAAACCTCTTCCTGTTTTATTTATCGTGGTTATTCTTTCAGTTGGCAGTACCTTTTCAAATATCTGGACTACTTACGAATATGGAAAATATTCCATAAGGGGAAAATCGGAACTAACATCTGATGCAGGAAATAAAACCAGTGGACTTGATAAAGATTATGCTACACAGTGGAGCATTGGTATTGATGAATCCCTTTCTTTGCTTATTCCAAATATAAAGGGGGCCCCCGGGGCATTCGGGACCAATTCAAAAACTTTTGATTTGTTAAAAAGAGGCCAGGGAGGTACTGCTTATGCAAAACAAATGCTTCAAAGAGTGCCTTCTTATTGGGGCACACAACCATTTACCACTCCTGTTTATGCCGGTGCTATTGTTTGCTTTTTATTTGTGTTGGGCTTATTCGTAGTAAAAGGAAAAATAAAGTGGTGGTTATTAACAATTACAATTGTCTCAATTTTTCTTTCATGGGGAAGGAATTTCCCGTTGCTGACGAATTTTATGCTCGATCACTTCCCGGGATATAACAAATTCAGGGCTGTATCTATGACATTGGTCATTGCTGAATTTTCATTGCCTTTGCTCGGAATTTTATGTGTAAAACAGATAATGGACAATGGTTTTGAGAAAAAAATACTGTTTAAACAACTGAAATATAGTCTTTATATTGTTGGAGGAATAGCTTTGTTCCTGTTCTTATTTCCAGGAGTTTTCGGTCTCGAAGCTTCTTCTGATACCCAATTAATAAACCAGGGAAATGGAAGATTAGTAGATGTTTTCAGGGAAGACCGGCAGGCATTAGTAAGAAAAGATGCATTCCGCTCATTGGTATTCATCTTGCTAGCTGCAAGCTTAATTTATATATATGTAAATAAAAAAATCAAAGCCCCCCATTTTATTGTTGGCTTGTCTGCACTTTTGCTTATTGATATGTGGCCTGTAGATAAACGGTATTTAAATAGTGAAAATTTCGTCACAAAAAAAGAAGAAAAAAATCCTTTTACCCCATCTACTGCAGACCTGGTAATATTAAATGATAAAGAACCTGATTACCGTGTTCTGAACCTTGCTGTTAGCACCTTCAATGACGCAAGCACATCCTATTTTCACCATTCAATAGGTGGATATCATGGGGCTAAAATGGAAAGGTACCAGGAGTTAATTGATCATCATATTTCAAAAGAAATGAGCAGCATTATTTCTGTTCTTAAAAAGAAACCATCTTCGGCTGATATCGACAGTACAATGAAAACACTAAATGTGTTGAATATGTTAAATACCCGTTACATTATATATAACCCGGAGGCACCACCTCTTGTAAATGATTTTGAATTAGGAAATGCCTGGTTTGTTGAAAACTATAAAATTGTTGAAAATGCCGATGAAGAAATTGAAGCACTCACCGATTTCAATCCGGGATATGAGGCTATTGTTGATAAGCGTTATGAGAAATTTTTAGAAAAATTTACCCCGGGAAAAGATTCAACTGCCAATATCCAACTAATTTCATATAAACCAAATCAACTTGTTTATAAATCAAAAACAACCAAAAAGCAACTTGCTGTTTTTTCAGAAATCTTTTATGACAAAGGCTGGCAGGCATATATTGATGGAAATCCTGCTCCACATTTTAGGGTAGATTATGTTTTAAGAGCCATGTTAATTCCCGGGGGAGAGCACACCATTGAATTTAAGTTTCATCCAAACAGTTATTATGCCGGGGAAAAAATATCTTTGGCGAGTTCTATCATATTGATATTGTTGGTTATTGGTACATTAATTTATGAAGTAAAGCAAAACAAGTGAAAATTCATGAAGAATTTCACCATCCCAAGCAATTATAAATGGATATACCGCTTAAATATGGTAATGAATCATATAATTTTGAGGTCCCTGATTTTGCTGATATCCTGAATATTCGCGAACCTGAATTCAACATAAAAAAAGATGTTTTCTGCAAAAATCTGATATCCTATTTAACAGATGCAAAAAAAGATTTTTCAGATATAGGAATTGTAGTTGCCGATAAAACCAGACTTTGTGATTACCCCGGGTATTTACCTTGGTTACTTAAGACTTTGGGGG
>CAZWGG010000374.1:0-5870 GCA_964633305.1 uncultured Bacteroidales bacterium | reverse complement strand
AAATGTGGGAAAAAATATCATATATAAAAGAGAAAAGATGGCCATGTTTATAAAAAGCGAAAAACGGATATGAGATATGAATATTGAAATATTGCGGGAATCAATTATTTCGGCAGTTGGAGACTTTAAAAAAATAGCCGTACTGATGAGTGTACTTACCAAAGTTGTTGCAATAAAAAAGATTATAATGATTTTTACTTCATTCAAAGTAAGTCTTTCTGATGTCCCTATAATTACGGGCAAAGCAAGCAGTGGTAGTTTAATACGCAGGTCGTGAAACGCATAATCGAAATTATTTGTGTAAATAAGTCCGAGAATATGAAGTAAATAAATTGAAGCTACAAAAAGCAAACTTTTTCGACCAGATAAAATTTTTAATTTACGAACAAAATTTCCATCAATAAACCAGTTTATGGCAAGAATAAGTTGGGAAACACTTATTAAATAAAGTGAAACAGGAAGGGCTATACCGTGTAATGTTAATCCTCCTAAATAAATCCAGCGATGTATTTCCTTTCTTGTCAAGATTTTCTATATTTTTTGATTTATTCAAAAATAGAATGAAAAATATCAACAAACGGTAAAAGAAGATAGAAATGTTTTCATTTTTTATGAATAATTCTGGCTAAACTATTGTATAATAAAAAATAATTGTATTTTTGCACTCCACAATTTTTGAGATATTTACTGTATGTGGGTAATAATTAAAACATTAAGATAAGGTGAACACACTAAGTTATAAAACTATTTCAGCAAATAAGGCTACGGTTAATAAAGAGTGGTATGTCGTTGATGCTACTGATCAGGTTTTAGGTAGGCTTAGCTCGAAGATTGCAAAAATGCTTAGAGGCAAAAACAAAACAGATTTTACTCCTCATGTTGATTGTGGAGACAATGTTGTTGTTATTAATGCTGAAAAAATTAAATTGACGGGTGAAAAAATGTTAACAAAAGAATATGTTCGTCACACAGGATATCCTGGCGGTCAACGAGTTACTTCTTTTGGAGAGCTTTTGAAGAAAAATCCTAAAAAAGTGATTGAACATGCAATAAAGGGGATGTTACCTAAAAACAGGTTAGGAAGTGCTATAATTAAAAACTTATATGTTTATGCCGGGGCAGAACACCCGCATGAAGCCCAACAACCCCAAATAATAGATTTAAATACCATTAAATAGAAATTATGGAAGTAATTAATACACTTGGAAGAAGAAAGTCTGCAATAGCAAGAATATATGTAAGTGAAGGAAAAGGACAAATCTCCGTAAATAAAAGAGATTATAAAGATTATTTCCGTATTAAACAATTACAGTATATTGTAGAACAGCCTTTGAGTATTATTAATTCTCCTGATAGATATGACATTTGGGCTAACCTTAAAGGTGGAGGAATAAGAGGACAAGCTGAAGCACTTCGCTTAGCCATTGCCCGTGCTTTAGTAAAGATTGACCCTGAAAGTAAGGGATCTTTAAAATCAAATAAATTATTAACCAGGGATCCTCGGGAAGTAGAAAGAAAAAAACCTGGCCGTCCAAAGGCACGGAAAAGATTCCAATTTAGTAAGCGATAATGACTGTGTTTAGTATCTAAATTATCGGGACTCATCCTAAAATAATAGATGGCTACCTGGTAATTGCTTAATATAGAATGTAAACAATTTAAAAATGCCAAGAATAACATTTAAAGAATTACTGGATGCGGGTGTACATTTCGGACACCTCAAAAGGAAGTGGAATCCTAATATGGCTCCATATATATTTATGGAGAAGAACGGGATACATATTATTGACTTGCAAAAAACTATAGCAAAAGTCGATGAAGCAAGTGCAGCTCTTAAACAGATTGCAAAATCAGGAAGAAAAGTTTTGTTTGTAGCAACAAAAAAACAAGCAAAAGAACTTGTAGCTGAAAAAGTAAAGGAAATTAATATGCCATACGTTACTGAGCGCTGGCCCGGTGGCATGTTGACAAATTTCCCAACTATTAGGAAAGCAGTTAAAAAAATGACTACAATTGATAAAATGGCTACTGACGGCACATTTGATAATATGTCAAAAAGAGAGAGACTGCAAATAAGTCGTCAAAGGGCTAAACTTGAAAAAAACCTTGGTAGTATTGCCGACTTAACACGTTTGCCAGCAGCAATGTTTATTGTTGATATTTCTAAAGAGCGTATTGCAGTAAGGGAGGCCAAACGATTAAATATCCCTGTTTTTGCAGTTGTTGATACAAATTCCGATCCTAATGAAGTTGATTTTCCTATTCCTGCTAATGATGATGCTTCAAAATCTATTGCATTGTTAATTGATATTGTTTGCAAAGCCATATCTGAAGGACTTGAAGAGAGGAAAATGGAAAAAGAAAAAGAATCAGACCAAAAAGAAAAGGAGAAGAGGCCAAAGAAAAGGGGAAAAGTATTTGTTGACGAGGAAGAAGACTTCGAAGATGAGGTAACAGAAAAAAAAGTAGAAAGAGAAAAAGAAGAAGATGATGATATTGCAGAGGATAAGGAAGATATAAAGAAGAAAAAGATGCCTGCGAAAAAATCTCCTGCAAAAAAAAGGAAAGAAGGGGAAAAACCAAGAGGGAAAAAATAATACCTGAAGGGTAACTTCTAATAATGGAATAAAATAGTTTAAAATTAAAAATACGTAATAAAAAAATAATGGGACAAATAACGGCAGCCGATGTAAGTAAGCTCAGAAAATCTACCGGAGCAGGTATGATGGATTGCAAAAAGGCCCTTCAAGAGTCAAATGGAGACTTTGAAAAAGCAGTTGAAATAATTAGAAAAAAAGGACAAGCTGTAGCAAACAAACGTGCCGACCGTGAAGCCACCGAGGGAGTAGTTCTCGCCAAAGTTAATAACGATGCTACACTGGGTGCTATGATTGTTTTAAATTGTGAAACTGACTTTGTTGCTAAAAATCAAGATTTTGTAAACTTCGCCAAACAAATTTTAGATATTGCAGTTTCGGAAAACCCAGAAGATGTTAAATCATTAAAACAAAAAAAGTTTGAGGATAAATCTATTGAAGAAAAAGTGGTGGAACAAATAGGCATTATTGGTGAGAAAATTGAATTAGCTTATTATGAAAAAGTTGAAGCGGCTATGGTTATCCCTTATATCCACCCTGGGAATAAGCTTGCTACCTTGGTAGGATTTAGCAAAAAGACAGACCTTCAAACAGGTAAAGATGTAGCTATGCAAGTAGCAGCAATGAATCCTGTTGCGGTTGATAAAAATGATGTTCCTGCAGATGTAATTGAAAAGGAGAAGGAAATTGGTAAGGAACAAGCCCGACTTGAAGGTAAACCGGAAAATATTCTTGATAAAATTGCTGAAGGAAAATTACAGAAGTTTTTCAAAGAAGGAACATTACTTAACCAGGATTTTACTAAAGACAGCAAAAAGACTGTTAGACAATATTTACAGGAAAAAGACAAAGAACTGGAAGTTGTTACATTTAAACGGTATACATTAAACCAGTAGTAAATTCTTGAGTAGTTGATATGTTAAAAGAGTGTTTAGAAAGTTCTGAGCTTTTTAAACACTCTTTTTTATTTTACCCCACAATCAATTATTTATACGTATTTTAGCTATATGAATTTCTAACTAATCAATTCCCTATGTTAAAATATAAAAGAATACTATTAAAACTAAGCGGGGAAGCTTTAATGGATAATAAAGCACATGGCATAGATGGAACCAGGCTAACTGATTATATATCGCAGCTAACTGAAGTAGTTCGACTGGGAGTGGAAGTTGGAATAGTTATTGGAGGAGGAAATATTTTCAGGGGCGTTTCCGGGCTCGAAACAGGTATTGATAGGGTAAGAGGCGATTATATGGGAATGTTGGCAACTGTTATTAACGGACTGGCGATCCAATCGGCCTTGGAACAGAAAGGCGTTAAATCGAGACTTTTAACGGCTATTGAAATGGGGCCTGTAGGTGAAAGGTACAGTAAAAACAAGGTGATGGAATTTCTTGCTTTAGGAGAAGTGGTGATTTTTACATTTGGAACGGGGAATCCTTATTTTACAACAGATACCACTGCTTCATTACGAGGAGTTGAAATGGAAGCAGATGTCATTCTTAAAGGAACCCGTGTAGATGGAATATATTCAGCTGATCCTGAAATTGACAAATCAGCCATTAAATATAACAGCATTACTTTTGAAGAAGCATATAATAAAGGCTTAGAAATTATGGATTTAACAGCTTTTACCATGTGCAGCGAAAACAAATTACCCATAATTGTTTTTAATATGAACATAAAAGGAAACCTTTTGAAAGTTGTAAAAGGAGAACCCGTGGGTACTATTGTTACGGTTTAGTGAATGGTTGTAGGTTGTCCGGGGTTGTTTCATATAGTTTCATGTTGTTGTAAGTTATAAAGTTTGAAGGCTTTGTTTTTCAATTTTATAGTCCATGGTCGGTTAGTTTATATTAGTTCACGGTTTGCTATTGTACCAGGTTATTGTTCAAACAATATGTAACCAACTGAAACTATTAACCCACCATCCACGGTTTTCATCCTTATACCTTCATCCTTTATGCCCCTATTCCTGTATCCCTCTTTCTCGAGGATGGGTTCGAGTGGATTTTGCAGAAATTCACGGAAAAGCACTTGCTTACTTTCTATGCTCCATGCTTTTTGCCCCACTGATTTTCCCTTATGCCCACGATACTTTATCAACAAAGCCGGCAAGAACCTTAATAAAAACGCGAATTAAGCCGAACTGGCATCAGTTGCTGAACCTACATGCCAAATCATATCCATCAAAGTTTAAAGCCAAAATAGACGAATAAAACCCAAGCAGTATCGCCATTTGTATATGCATCTTGCACTGTCCAGGCAATACCGGCATAATTCCGTTTCAAGTCTAAAAAAGCAAAATCAATTGTTGCCGTATATCCAACAGCATCACCAGTTTCGAGGACAGGGGCATAAGTTTCAATGAAAGGCCCGGTATCTTCAAAACTGGTTACATAATCACTGCCCGATAGCATGACGATAGCTGGCCCCTCCCTTTATTTTCAGCCTGTTATGTTTTGCGCCGAATGGATAAATACACAGGTTTAAGTCGAGTGTAACTGTCGATCCGTGATCAAAGTATCTGTCAGACTTTTTCATGTTTTGAGAAAAAATCAACCGGGGGGGCAATTCCAAGGAATTTATTAAAACGATATGTGTATTCATTTAAAAGTGCTATACCATTTATATCTCCCGAACCAAAAAATGAATACCCAATCCCGGTTTCAAAGGTATGTTTCGTGTAGCTTTTTTCCTGCGAAAACGATTGTCTGCAAATCAATACTATAAAGAAACTAAAAATTATCGTGTTTTTCATAGCTAATTTATGATTTTAAGTTCTTTCATCAGTTGTTTTTCAAGATTATATATTGATGAACCCGGATTTATAGGGTTACCATTTAAAACATATACAGGTAAACTATGTAATCCAGCCTCAAAAAAAGAAACATTATTGTGCTGTATTATTTTATAAATATTTTCACTTTTTAAATCATTTGTGAATTTTGATATGTTTAGATATAGTTCAGCGGCGAGCGAACGTATTAACGAACCGTTAACCTGGCTTCTGCAGATAACAACGAATTACCTCTCTTCTATCGGATAAATACACCCAAGTGTAATTTTTTTAATTAAACAATAGCAAAAAAGGCTAATACCCTATTAACCCTCACAAAGCTACATTTATTTTTTTCTTCTCCTTTTTTGAACAATAGTACATTAGGGTTCCATCTGTAACACTTTATTTTCTATGGGAAAATTCCGCTTAACGAATAAAGAATTTTAACATAAAGTGAACCCGGGAGGCCGGATACTTTATAGCAGTTAAGC
>CAZWGG010000373.1:0-5877 GCA_964633305.1 uncultured Bacteroidales bacterium | reverse complement strand
ACAGTGACTCCCGGCAAGGGGCTATTATCGTCAGCATTTTTAACAGAACCTGTTATTTGTTTTGTTTGGGCATAAATGCTGTACAGTCCCATTGTCATAAAGAATAGGATTAATAAGATTTTCTTCATAGGTACATTTTTTAGTTAGTAAATAATTGCAGGGGTTATATGTATTTTCTTTAACACCTTTCTCTTGTTAAAGAGTTCATATTAAATAAGAAAGGAATGTCTGGGATAAAAATCTAATAGACTTTGTTTTAGTGTACATGTGTGTGTGCTGTTAACCTATCATAATCTAAAATCTTTATCTATTTTGAAATACAATACTTCGAATCAGACATTCCTTATTGTATATACAAATTACGATATATTTAGTCTAGTATTCTCAATACAATTTCCCTGTGGCAAGTTATGGTTTTCGGATGGTAAGTTTTAGTTGCCCTGAAATTTTAGGGATAGGGGGATTAAACAGTGAACAGTAAAAAGTAGTCAGTAATCGGTACCGAAAGATAAATTACAGTGGACTAATAAACTTTTAAACCTTTGAACTATAATGACTTATATTTTTGTTGACATGTTACTCATCCGTTGGCTAAAGCATTTGAATGCTGAAAAGAAAATTTTCGATTGATTTCAAAATTGATTAAACTTGAAATATGAAATAGAATTATTTTCTTATCAGAGACTTTAAAAAATCACAATTTTCATGTAGGCACTATTTAGTAAAAAACTTAGATTTGTATTATGAAATTGGAGTTATTGAGTTTAGTTTGAAATTACTTGGTAAGTCTACTTTTATAATCTCATGCTTCTCATTTACCCGGTTTCAATGGTCAACCTAATTAACTATTTAAACATGAATATTTTTATTGCTAAAATGAATTTCAGAACAACAAGAGATGTTCTTAGAGAAACTTTCGAAAAATTTGGTGAAGTTACTTCGGCAAAAGTCATTATTGATCACGCAACCGGTCGTTCAAAAGGCTATGGTTTTGTTGAAATGGCTAACGACCAAGAAGCCATAAAAGCTATTGATGAACTTAATAATTCTGAACTGGAAGGTAGCAGGATTATTGTAAAGATTGCTAATCAGAGAACCGAAAGAAATTCCGGCCAAAAAAATAACAGGTCAAGAAGATAGAAATAATTTATTGTACGGAAGCATTAAAAATAAATTTTAGGACCTTTTAGATATTTTTTTACGATATTCCTCTGGAATTCGGAAAAATCATTGTTTTCCAAATGAATTTCTTTTAAACTGGTCATACCGCTTATTTGTCTTTGCAATAAACGGATTTTATTACTTCTCATATCCAGGTATTCTAATTTACTTAAGTTTCCTATATATTTTGAAACAGAGTATATTTTATTATTGTTCAGGTAAAGTTGGCGTAAATCTTTTAAGTTCCCAATTCCATTTTCAATTCGTTCAATGTTATTTCTGCTTAAATTAAGAAGCTTAAGGGAAGTAAGCTTGAAAAGGCTTTCCGGGACTTTTTTTAACTCGTTTCTTTCCATTTCAAGTTTTTGAAGCTTTGGGAGTGACCCTGTACTAAATGTAATGGAATATATTTCATTTAAACTAAGATCAAGCTCTTTTAGGTTTTGAAAGTTAAATACCGATGAACTTATTTTTCTTAACTTATTATTTGATAAATTAAGTGTTTCAAGGGCAACAAGTCCTGATAAATTAGGAAGATTTTGGATATTATTTTCAGAAAGATTAAGTTTTTTTAATCCTTTTAGGTTAGCCATTGAATTAGGTAAACCTGCTAAATTGTTTTTGCTTAAATTTAATTCAGGCAATAAAATAAGTTTGCCGAACGATTCGGGAAGTGAAGTAATTTGGTTATTATATAGGCTTAATTCTTTTAAACGGATGAGGTTACCTATTTCATCTGGTAATGTTTTTAATCGGTTTCGTTCAGCCAATATTATTTCTAATGATTTTAACCTGCAAAGCGAATCCGGTAATATTTCCAATTGGTTCCAGTTTATATCTATTTTTTTAAGTTTTTTTAATCTTCCTATTTCAGCAGGTAAAACTGTAAACTTGTTAGAAAACAGATCAAGTTCTTCAAGATTTTGTAAATTAGCAATTTGAGCAGGGAGACTTGATAAGGAATTTTCCCCGAGCATAAGCTTTTGAAGATTTGTTAGGGCACACAATTCTTCTGGCAAAGAAAATATTTTATTATTTCGGAGATACAGTTCCTGGAGGTTTTTAAGTTTGAATACTATAGAGTGAATTTATTCCAGGTTTTGCCCGTCAAGATTCAAAATATAAACTTTTCTTTTATTATACATGGCTTCTTGTAAGGAACGATAAACCTTTGCATTTTTTAATTCTTCTTTTGTTTTTAATTTTTTTTGTGAGTAAATTGTTGTACTTGTAAAAACAAAAAGTAAACTAATAGTGAAAATTTTCATACATACTTTTTTTAAGTGTGAAATAATAAACCCGAAAATATTCTTTTTATTTTCAAACATTGTTATAAATTTACTAGTAAGAACTATTTAAATTTGAGTAGCTTCGAACTTGTAAGGGGGCAAAATAAAGTATATTTTTTTATAATTCAAAAAACTATGATAGTTACATTTGTTCATGTTTGGGTTAAAGAAGATCATATTGATGACTTTGTTGATGCCACAATTTCTAATCACAAAGAATCTGTTAAAGAACCTGGTAATCTTAGGTTTGATATTTTAAAAGATGCTAACGACCTGGCAAAATTTGTTTTATATGAAGCCTATGAATCGGAAGAAGCATCAGCAGATCATAAAAAAACGCCGCATTATCTCAAATGGCGTGAAACTGTTGCCGATTGGATGTCTAAACCCCGCGAGGGAGTGAAACATGTTATTATTTATCCCGAAAACACAAGGCAATGGTAACATCTTTTAATTTTTCTGGTATACCCCGAATTTATTTCGGGCCGGGTTATTTGTCGAAATTACCGGAGGTACTGGATCGATTTGGTACTAATTATCTTATTATAACAGGTGCATCGTCTTTTACATCTTCGTCAAAGGGGAAAAATATATTAGATGTACTTGAGAGTAGGGATTTTACAATATATCGCGGAAGGATAATAAAAGAACCTTCTCCAACCGATATTGATGAGATTGTATTTGAATACAAAAGAAAAAATATTAATGCTGTTGTGGCAATTGGTGGTGGAAGTGTACTTGATGCCGGTAAGGCGATTTCGGCCATGCTTCCATTAGCAGAACCGGTAAAAGATTACATTGAAGGTGTTGGAAACAAGATTCATCCGGGAATAAAGATACCATTTATTGCATTGCCTACCACATCAGGAACAGGAAGTGAAACTACGAAAAATTCAGTAATTTCTGAGGTAGGTAAACATGGTTTTAAAAGGTCGCTGAGGCATGATAATTTTATTCCTGATGTGGTGATCGTCGATCCTGAACTTACCTTTGATTGTCCCCCGGAAATAACTGCAGCAAGTGGGATGGATGCCTTAAGCCAACTTATAGAATCTTATATTTCAACCGGTTCAAACGATTTTACCGATTCTCTTGCTCAAAAGGCTATCATGCTGATTTGTTCAAATTTATTAAAGGCTGTTGACAATGGATATGATCTTGAAGCCAGATCAGCCATGTCATATTCGGCAATGATTTCTGGAATAACACTGGCAAATGCCGGCCTTGGGGTAGTGCATGGTTTTGCATCTTCAATAGGAGGAATTATTGATATACCCCATGGTATTTTATGTGGAACATTAATGGGTATAGCTAATAGGGTAATTGTTGAGAAACTAATAAATGATGATCCGGATGGTATTGCTCTTGAAAAATATGCTTTGCTGGGCCATAACCTGGTTAATAATACACCCTATTATACAAAAGTAGAATATGCACTGGCTTTTGTTAAATTTATTGAAGATATGACAGAAAAATTAAATCTTCCTAAATTAAGCCAGTTTGGATTAACAGAACAGAAAATAAAAGAAACTATTGCAGATACTGGTCAAAAAAATAATCCTGCGACACTAACCCGGGAAGATATGATCCGAATACTGCAAGTACGATTATAATAAAAATGATTGTTTATATATTTTGTTAAAACTTATGCAAATAGTAACCGTATAACGTTATATCTTTAACAGAAAATTGATTAATATATTATAATTATGCTGTTATACATATTTATAGTGTGATATGGGCCATAAGATATTAGTTGTAGATGATAATAAAGCAAACAGGGAATTAATTTTCCATATGCTAAATACTTCAGGGTGTGACTTTGAAATTACAAAAGCCAACGATGGTAAAGAAGGTTTTGAAGAAGCTATTAAAAGTGTGCCTGATGTAATACTTATGGATATCAGAATGCCTGAGACAGATGGTTTTGAGTCAATTAAACTTTTAAAATCAAATGAAAAAACAAAAAATATTCCCATACTTGTATTAACTGCTTATAATTCTGCTAAAACTTTACAAGATTCTTTTGATATTGGTGCTTTTGATTACATTCCTAAACCGCTTGATTCACATGAATTATTATCACGAATACATAAAGCCCTTGGAGTTAATGAACAACTAAAAGACATCCAAAGGAAAATAGATGAATTTGAAAGCAAAAGGAATGAATTTGAAAATATAGCCCTGGTAACAGGACACTCACGGACTTCTTTTATTTTTATAAAAACTGACGGAGAACTTGAATGGGCAAATGAAGGATTTCAAAACCTGCATGGGTATTCCTTAGAAGAATTTAAAGAGAAGCATGGTAATACTATTTTCAGTTTATGCCAAGATCCTGAGATAATTTCGTTATTTAATAAATGCCTTGCTAATAGCGTACCCGTCAATTTCTCATCAAAAGTTAAAACCAAAGCAGGACAGGAAAAGTGGCTACAAACTTTTATTTCACCAAAAATAAATAACAATGGAGATGTAGATAAACTTATTGCTACTGAAATTGATATTACCTTTCTTAAAAGAAAAGAGGAAGAGTTAAATCGTCAAAACCAGCGGATGAAAGGAATAATGGAGAATTTAGAAAGGGCAAACTTGTTGCTGGAAGATCAGAAAAAGGAGATTAACCGTCATAAGCAACTTATTCTTGATGAACAAAATAAGTCTGAAAAACTACTTTTAAACATATTACCTTTTGAAATTGCTAAACAACTAAAATCAAAAGGAAAAGCAGGGGCCAGACAATATAAGATGGTTTCTGTTTTATTCGCTGATTTCAAAGGATTCTCCCGGATCACAAAGGACATGGAACCAAAAGACCTCGTTACTATACTGGATACTTATTTTGCCAAGTTTGATGAGATTATCGGACGACATTATCTTGAAAAAATTAAAACAATAGGCGATGCTTATATGTGTGCCGGAGGATTACCATTGAGGAACAAAAGTAATCCTTTTGATGCCGTTCTTACTGCACTGGAAATTCAAAACTATATGAACCAATTAAATGATTCTAAAGTAGTTAATAATTTATCTATTTGGGAGTTGAGAATTGGGGTACATACGGGGCCGGTGATTGCTGGCGTTGTAGGAAGAAAGAAATTTGCTTATGACATTTGGGGTGAAACCGTTAATGTCGCCAGCCGCATGGAACAGGCAGGTCATGTTGGTATGGTAAATGTATCGGGTGTTACATATAAGTACATCAAAGATTACTTCCGATGTGATTACAGGGGAAAAATAGAAGCCAAAAATATTGGTAAGATAGATATGTATTTTGTTGACCGGCTTAAACCTGAATATTCCGCTGATAATCTTGGATTAGTACCTAATGAAGCATTTATAAATTATATAAACAGGTTATAAAACGTTTTTCTACTTAGTCTTTGCAAGAAAACGCCAAATACTGCGTTATTCTTGCCTTGAAAAT
>CAZWGG010000372.1:0-5886 GCA_964633305.1 uncultured Bacteroidales bacterium | reverse complement strand
TTTCCGTACTTATCAACAATATTCAATTGGAAAATATTATCGGTTAACGCCAGGTTTTCGTGCTGTGAGTGGATATCAATAAGTTTAATTCCGAGTTCTGATAACAAGTTAAGGTTCACAGGTGTATCATTTATAAATGCCCTGGATTTTCCGTTTTGCCCGATTTCTCTTCTAATAATTGTTACATCTTCATAATCAATTTCGTTTTCATTAAAAAAATCATGAAGTTGATAATCTTTGATAGCAAAAGTTCCTTCAACAATACATTTTTTTGTTTTATCGCTTAAAACAGATGTATCTGCCCTTTTTCCAAGAATAAGAGACAATGCACCTAACAGAATTGACTTTCCCGCTCCTGTTTCGCCTGTTATGGTTGACAACCCTTCATAGAATTTTATATTGAAGTTATTAATAAGTGCGTAATTATCTATATATAAGACCCGTAACATTAAACAGCTTAATTTTGAAATTGTGCTAAAATTAGCCAAAAAGAATAAATTACATGTAAAGTTTATATAATTAAATATAAAAAGTTTTTGAACAATAAACCAGTTATCCGTATCAAGTGAACAGTGATAAGTAGTCGGTAATAGGCGTGTAAGTATTTGAGGTTAAATATCTGATTATAAAAGCATATGAAAATAAAAACGATAGTGGAATAATCGACTTATGGCTTTAAACTTTCTGGCTTTTCGACTTTTAACTTAGAACAACATGGAACTAGTTGAAAGTAAAAGGAACAATATGAACTTATAAATCTCTATTATGACTATTAACCATGTATTATTTCATAATTTGATCATATTTATTGCCATGCGACGGATCTATTTCGCTTAAAAGGGCATATACCCTTGTTTTTTCATCTTGGAATGATTCTTTAAAAATATTTACCAGTTCATCGGATTTAGCATCAAACATTACTTGCAAGAAATGCATAAACGGGTCGGGTTTATTCCGTGATACTTCCTGCAATAATTTTAAATACTCGGCAATATCCGACCTGGCTTCATTAGTTTTATTATACATTCTATCTAAACCTAACCGGTGATATTTATATATAAATTCACGTACAGGTGAAAAATCTTCTTTTAAGATATTATTTATGAGCCAATACCTATTTTTACGTCCTTGACTATCGATTGCCCGCCATCCTTTTTCTGAAGCATTTTGGGCATTGTTTACAATTTTTTCGGCAAGATGAAAGTAGGGTGTTCCACCTTCATAAGAAAATGAGTCAAAATCCAGTCCAATTATAATGTAGGCATAGAAAGCAAGGATGGAAGTAAGGTTTGACAAGTGTGATGTTTCACTAAATTCTAACGGTTGGTATTCTACATAAGTAAATTGAAGGTCGTTGTCCACATAGTTTAAAAGCACCGAATTATATGATGAATTAAAAACCGGTCGCCTTACTTGTATTTGTAAGGTACCTTTAAATTCATCTGCACTAATTTGTTCTTTGATATTAAATAACATATTGCATTCGATCCGTTCTTCCGTAGCAAAAACCTGGCTTGTCCAGGCAGTATTATTTAAAAATTCATAAATAGCAGTTTGCAGTGTTTGAAAGATTTGTTTGTTGGTACCCTGTATTTGTTGAGTTATTACCTGGACATTGCACATTAGTTCCTGACAATTAATTTTCAAGGTACCAGTTATTACTATAAGTAGGATAAAGCCTTTTCGAATCATATCAAATTAGTTCACAAAACTTGTCAACAATATCTAATGTAACTTCTTTCTTTGATTTTAACTCAAAATTAGTCAATTTATTGTTTTTATCGAGGATGGTTATTTTATTTGTATCGGTATTAAATCCTGCACCCTGGTCATTAAGCGAGTTAATTACAATAAAATCAAGATTTTTTTCGCGGAGTTTTTTACGGGCATTTTCAATTTCATTTTCTGTTTCAAGGGCAAAGCCTACTAAAAATTGTTTTTCAGTTTTTGTTTTACCAAGTTTTTTGGCTATATCTTTTGTAGGTAAAAGCTCCATTGCCAGATTTTTTTCCGAGCTTTTTATTTTTTGCCGGTTAGGATATTTAGGTTTATAATCTGCTACAGCAGCTGATAGAATTGCCCCGTCTGTTTTTGGAAAGTTCATTACACAGGCTTCATACATTTCAGTGGCCGATTCAACGCGGATTAGGCTAATGTTTTTATGGTTTGTTTGCAACGATGTGGGGCCGCTTATCAAAATCACTTTTGCATTGAGATTGGCAATGGTGTCTGCAATAGTAAATCCCATTTTCCCTGAAGAGTTATTTCCGATATATCTAACCGGATCAATAGCTTCATGGGTAGGTCCGGCAGTTACTAATATTGTTTTACCTGTAAGTTTTTTATAGATTTTTTTTTTTGCTTTTTGTTGTGAAAAGAAATCTTTAAGTACATTAATGATTAACCCTGGTTCTTCCATTCTGCCTTTGCCTTCGAGTCCACTAGCCAGTTCACCGGTCGAAGGTTCAATAATATAGTTTCCTCTATGTTTTAATATTTGTAAATTTTTTTGGGTCGCCGGATGCTTAAACATGTCAACATCCATTGCCGGGGCAACAAATACAGGGCATCTGGCCGATAAATATGTAGTTAGCAGCAGGTTATCTGCTATTCCATTGGCCATTTTTCCTATGGTGTTTGCCGAAGCTGGCGCTATAACTATAGCATCTGCCCATAACCCCATATCTACATGATTATTCCAATCACCATTTTCAGGGTTGTAGAAATCAATAAGAATGGGATTTTTTGATAATGTAGCCATTGTTAACGGAGTAATAAACTCCTTTGCATGACTTGTCATTATCACCTTAACTTCAGCATAATTTTTTATAAACAACCTAACTAGAAAAGCAGCTTTATATGCTGCTATACTTCCTGTAACACATAAGATTATTTTTTTATCCTTAAGCATAAAAGCTTAGGTTATTCTGATTGTCTGAAATAAATCTGGTCGTTTTCAAATTCATCCAAAGCAATCAATGTTGACTTTGGCATTCTTTCATAAAATTTTGAGATTTCTATTTGTTCACGGTTTTCAAAAATTTCTTCCAAGTTGTCAGTATAATTAGCAAATTCTTCAAGTTTGCTGTTCAGTTCTTCTTTAATCTCTACTGAAATCTGGTTCGACCTTTTAGAACATATCATCACAGCTTCATAGATATTGCCTGTTTTTGCTTCAAGCTTACCTAAATCTCTTGTAGTTGTTGTTGTAAACGCTTTTGATTTTTTATAATCCATTGTTAATTCAAATTATTATCGTTAGTGAAGTTACTAAGATCAGTGTTCAATTCCCCTGAAGATGTTTTGTAAATTTTTTCAGCTTCTTTTTTGTATTTGCTTTCAGGAAATTCAGTAATAAATGAGTAATATTCATCAATAGTTGATTGATACCTTTCTTTTTGCTTACTTTGGATACTGTTTAAAGCCAACAAATAGTTTGATTTTAGAATGAGGTACATTATTTCTTCCCGGAATTTACTTTCGGGATATTCATTAAGACTAGTTGTCAAGGCAACAATCGATGCTTTATAATCATCCAGGTCAAAATAAAGCTTTGCACTTATAAACGATTTTTCAACAAGTTTTTCGCGCAATTCGTTAATTATCTTTTTACACTCATCAACCCTGTTGCTTTCAGGAAATTTTATTATAAACAAACGAAGCGATTGGATGGCTTTTTCTGTGTTGGTCTGGTCAAGTTCAGGCCTGGGCGAGGTTAAATAGTAACAATAACCAACGTAAAAATTCGCATCCTCGGCAAAATCACTATTTCCGTATGTTTTGGCAAACGTTTCAAAGTAATGTCCGGCTAATATAAAGTCGTTTTGTTTATAATATACCATGGCTTGATAGTAGAAAACCGAATCGGCTTTGGTAGTACCTCTGAATACCGGTGCAATTTGGTCAAGAAGTGCGCCGGCCTTAGTATAATCTCCTTTATTGTAATACTCGAATGCTCTCTTATATTTAAGATTATAGTCCGAGCTCTTCACGAGTTTTTCATATCCGCCACAGTTCAACAGCAAAGGCACAATTACCAGGAAAACAAGATTAATCTTTTTCATAACTAAAAATGAAGCGCAAAATTACGATTTTTATTTCAATTACTATATCTTCTGTTTAGATAATTGTACGAATATATGCAAATTTATTGGTTGCTGCTTACAATTTCCCGCTTGATAGTAATTATTTATAAATTTTTAACAATAATTATAGTAAAAAACATCATCTTTAATGGATCAAAATTAAAATTCAAAACTTACTTATTGATAAAATTAGCGGCTATCATGATCCTAATTTTCAAATTTCAATGCTGAATTAATATCATATCCTTTAATTTTATCCTAAAATTATTCGTTTTGACTTATTTCTAAAAAAAATTATTTTTGTGGATTGAAATTTTTAAAAGAATCATAGTTTCAAACTTAAATTATTTAACGACGTGGATATATTTGATAAAATTAATAAAGACAGGGGACCTCTCGGACAATATCAAAAAGTTGGACATGGTTATTTCCTGTTTCCAAAGCTTGAAGGAGAAATAAACTCCAGGATGATTTTCAGGGGAAAAGAAGTTCTTGTTTGGAGTTTAAATAATTATCTCGGGTTAGCTAATCATCCCGAGGTTCGAAAAGCAGATAGTGAAGGAGCAGCAGAGTGGGGGATGGGTTATCCTATGGGCGCCAGGATGATGTCCGGTCAAACAAGCATGCATGAAAAGCTTGAAAGCCAACTTGCTGATTTTGTTGGCAAAGAAGATACATTTTTATTAAATTACGGTTACCAGGGAATGGTTTCAATTATTGATGCACTTGTTAATAGGAAAGATGTTATTGTTTATGATTCAGATTCACATGCATGCATACTCGACGGTGTACGATTACATATGGGTAAACGGTATGTTTTTCCACATAATAATATGGAAAACCTTGAAAAAGAGCTTGCTAGGGCTACAAAATTAGCTAATGAAACAGGTGGAGGGATTTTAGTTATTACAGAGGGAGTATTTGGTATGGCCGGTGATTTGGGAAGAATAAAAGATATCGTTGAACTTAAAAAGAAATTTAAATTCAGGTTGTTAGTTGATGATGCTCATGGTTTTGGTACAATGGGTGCTACAGGCGCCGGAACGGCCGAACATTTTGGAGTACAGGACCAGGTTGATTTATATTTCAGTACTTTTGCCAAATCAATGGCAGGTATAGGGGCATTTATAGCAGGAGAAGAAGATGTGATTAATTACCTGCGTTATAATATGCGCTCCCAAACTTATGCAAAATCATTACCCATGCCTATGGTTGTTGGAGCATTGAAACGACTTGAACTACTTAAATCAAAACCTGAACTTCGCGAAAATCTTTGGAAGGTGGTAGATGCTTTACAAAAAGGATTAAAAGAAAAAGGTTTTGACCTGGGTAATACAGAATCACCTGTCACACCCGTATTTTTGTCTGGCATTACAATCCAAGAAACTTCAAATCTTGTTATGGATCTTCGTGAAAATTACAATATTTTCTGTTCAATTGTTGTATATCCTGTTGTACCGAAAGATGTGGTGATGCTTAGAATTATACCAACAGCCATTCATACATTAGAAGATGTTGAATATACCATTAATGCATTTTCTGAAATTAGAGATAAAATTGATGCAGGTAAATATAAATCAGAGAAAATAGGTGCCCTGTTAGATATGTAATTTGCGAATTAAAAGTTGGATATTAATTTAGTCGGAAGTCAGGCCCATAAAATCACATACCGTGCTCTGAAAGGTATCTTTCGGCATCGATGGCAGCCATACATCCTGAACCTGCTGCTGTTACTGCCTGTCGATATACAGAGTCCTGGACATCTCCACAGGCAAATATGCCGGCAACATTTGTCTTCGAT
>CAZWGG010000371.1:0-5897 GCA_964633305.1 uncultured Bacteroidales bacterium | reverse complement strand
AGTTCAACCGGGAATAATCGCTGGGTTTTGCAAACCGCTCATATTCCTATATATTCTGTAGCGTATTGTTACTATATTGTATCATTATTAATAATCCAAGTGAAGTTATGTACTACTTGAAACTGCTATTAATTAGACATTTAATCAATCCCAAAACAATATATGGTTTGATTCATTCCTCCAGCTACATTTCCCTGCAAATCTATTGATGTAAAAGGTTTAAATGCGTATTCACCAGGTGAAAGCTTATCTTGTATCGTTATTTTAAAGATGTCGTCTTTTAATTTTTCAACTATCGTGTTTATATGTCTATCAGAAACATCTTTTGCTTTTCCCATCATACTTCTACTATCAAAAATAAACCTTCTTTTTTTCTTTTTAACAGTCCCAATTGCAACTGAAATAAATCCTTCTGGATCTTCATCAGTATTAAGCTTAATTAGAAATACCAGAGGTTTGTTACTTGGAAATCTTATTGCTGATTTTTCATTAAAGGCCGAAAAATACATTTCAAACCCACCATATCCCATACCCTTTATTTTAACCTCGTAAGTAGCATCAACTCGTTCTATTTTTTCAAGTTTGTTACTGTCATTCAAATAATAAGGCTGATTGTAATAATCAGGTGCGGGCAAATCTTGTCCGAAAGTTGATACAGAAATAAATGCAAAAAATACGATAATTGGCATAATCATTTTCATAATTTTATAGTTTATTTATTATTATTTTTGATTTCATTTGGTTATATGCTACACAACTACTGTATAAATGTACCAGGTACGTTTATCTACATTATAAATTTTATTTCGTTTTGTATTCACTATAGTGAATTTTAGCATTTCATTTACAAATTTATATTTTTTAATCCTGTAAATAGTAAATTAATATGAATTCATTCAATTGGCAAGCTCGTCCCGGCTTATTTTTATTCTTAGTTTTTCAGGAAATTTTTCTATCCTTTTTCGGCACAGCCCTTGGTTGTTAAAAAACAAACACTTTTTATTCCGGAGTAACCAGGTTAAAATGGGAATTCATCCTGGTTTTCTACTTCTAATTCATTAAATTTTGGTTTTTTAGCCTGCCTGTGTTCAACATTCCCGTTAACATAAATAGCCCTGTATGGCCTTGCCGGACAGGCATATTCACAGGCACCGCATCCGACACATGTACCCGGGTGAATTTCAGGTATGGTCAATCCTTCTGCAAAGGGGACCATTCTTACAGCTTGTGTAGGACAATGCTCAGAGCACGATCCGCATGCTGTAAGATCAGTAAGGACAATGCAATTTCTTATTTCAAATTTTACTTTGCCTGTTTGAGTAAGTTTCTTTTTTTCTTTTGTTAACGACAAAATAGCACCCGTTGGACAAACTTCGCCACACTTGGTACAATCGTAGTTGCAGTAATTGGTGTGAAAATCCATGTGTGGCTGCAGCATCCCTGTAATGCCATATTCAAGAAATGAAGGTTGTAAAACTCCTGTAGGACAGGCCGATACACATAAATGGCATGCGGTGCAACTGTTTTTAAAATGTTGAATACTTTTTGATCCCGGCGGGGAAACAGGGTTGGTTTTTTTCTCAGGAATGCGGTCGGCCTGATTACTATTTAATGAATCGTCAGCCCTCAATTTATTCGATATGCCAAAAATACCAAGGGCGTATACCAACGATTTGGTTATAAATTCTCTTTTCGTATTATCGGTGTTTACAGCTACCGGGATAGGTTTTATTTTCCATGAATTCCTGTAGGCAATGCTGTCTTTTTCACATAACCCCAGGCAATTATAACACCCTACACACCTGTCAAAATCAAGAGTAAGGTTTCTAAAATCAATACAACCGGCTTTGCAAACTGCCAAACACTTTCCACACTTCGTGCAAGTTGATCCGTCTATTTTTATCCTGAAAAGAGATATTTTTGAAACCAGTCCAAGTAATGTCCCAACAGGGCAAATACTGTTACAATATAGCCTGCCATGGAAAAATGAAAACCAAAGTACCAAACCAAGTATACCTGCCGGGAACCAAAGAGTGTTCCAATGAAGCCCTTTGTAGGTAACCGGGAAAATAACATAAATATTAACTTTTTCCAGCAATGCAGCCAATAAATTATTAAGACCAATTAATATAGGACGAAACAAATCGGAAGAAATCCGGCCGAAATTGCTATATGGGTCCAAAAGATTTATTATAAATATTCCTCCAACGAATATAAAGAGAACAGGCACCACAAGAAATGCATACCGGAGGTATTTGAAAGGTTTTGCGGATTTATGCTTCTTCCTGATTTTAAATTTTCTCGAGAGATAAATAAAAAAATCCTGTAAGATACCAAGAGGGCAAAAAGCAGAACAATATACGCGCCCGAAAAGGACCGTTAATACAAGAATAATAACGAACCCAATAGCACCAATAGTTAGTACGTTTAGAAATTTGATTAACGAAGGAACAAACTGCAGGAATAAAATAATACTAAACCACGATTTGGGAATAATTTCGCGAAAATCAACAAATGATACTAATATTGATACTAAGAATACTATTGAAATTAGTATTCTTACTTTTTTTAAATGCTTTTGGGACATATTACATTGAGATTCGTTTAATGTTTAAACTTTCCAGGTTAGCAGTACCTATTCCATGCTGTTCTGCTAATGGAACATGCTTTAATTCTTCTGGTTTAATTCCAAACACTTTTGCAGCAGCAGCATCTGCAGCAACAATATCCGTGCCTATAATCTGGTATTTCATTTTAACAACATCATTAACCGATACCCCTTGGGGGCCATTGCGTTTTAATACGCGAAAAGCGTCAATAATATTTAATGTAGGTTTACAATATGATGCAAAATCTGCAATACATTGATGCAGGTTGTTTTTATGCCAGTACCTTCGGTCCCATACAACGCCCATAAGATTTTTCATTGAGATGGAGAGATGTGTTCCTCCATGTGATTTAAGTGTTGGAACATTTATAAAAACATCCGATTCAAGTATTAATTCGTGGACTTTGGCTTTTTTCAGCTTTTTACCCTTAGAAATTTCAACTTCATGATAATGCCCTTCACTTTTCCCTGTAACCATAGTTCCTCCAGCCTTTTTAACAGCATTTTCTATACCACTGTTTTTGTAGCAACGTGTCCATTCATTTACCGTGTTATCAAAAACAAAAACACTTTTTGCCCCTGCTTTCACACAATGTTCAACTATTCGTCCAACAAGATCGGGGTTTGTGTTTGCAGCGCGTTCTGGGCCACTGTCCCAGCCTATATTTGGTTTGACCACTACGGTTTGGTTTTTCTTTACAAACTTGGAAATCCCTCCTATAGCTTCAATAGCTTTGTCAAACATATCAATGGGGGTTCCCCCCTTAACAGCAACAAGATCGTAAGGTAATTCAGGACTCTTGAGTTCCGATCCGAACAACCGGTTAATTCCTCCTATCGATAAGGCGGTCCCTGTTAAAAAACTTGTTGCTGCCGATTTCTTAATAAATTCTCTTCGTTTCATTATTAAAATGATTTATGTTTAATCACAAATTTACTTATGAAACGTGTGAAAAGCTTATTTTCTTTTTATAGCATTAAAATTTAGAAAGAATCTAATTAGAAGTGGTCTTCTATAAAGTTCGCAGACGAGGCGAATGCAGCCAGGAAACAGGATGTTTACTCGACGTAAATGACTTGTTCGAGGTCCAATGTAACGAAGTATGCTAACTTTATAGACAAACACTTGACCCGTATGGACAAACACTAATTAATAACTCATTTAAAAAGCCTGAGTTTTTTCATTGGCACGAATTAAATTCTTTAAATTAGCGCATGAAAAATTTTTCACTAATGAATAATTCATTACTGCTTTATGAAGATTCTCTATTATGATTGTTTTGCAGGTATTTCAGGGGATATGAACCTTGGTGCCCTGATAGATTTGGGCGTTGATAAAGATTATTTGTGCAGTGAGTTAAAAAAATTAGATGTTGCCGGGTATTCCATTGATATTTCAAAAGGGTTAAAAAATGGAATCAGCGGAACCAATGTAACAATTACTTTGGAAAAAGATAAACAAGATGCTGAACATCATCATCGTAGGTTTAGTGCCATCGAGAAGATCATTAGTAAAAGTAATGTCAATGACTATGTGAAAGACATTAGTATTAAAATATTTAAAAAAATAGCTGAAGCTGAAGCAAAAATTCACAATAAACCACTTAATGAAATCCATTTTCACGAGGTAGGGGCCATAGATTCTATTGTTGATATTGTTGGTGCTGCCATTTGTATAGATTACCTTAAACCTGATAAAATAGTAGCTTCAACTGTTGAACTTGGTGGAGGATTTGTGGAGTGTGCCCATGGTACATTTCCGGTACCAGCTCCTGCAACTGCTGAAATTCTGAAGACTATTCCTGTAAAGTCGGGTATAGTCCCGTATGAAACTACTACACCTACCGGTGCTGCTATATTGGCAACTTCCGTTGATGAGTTTTCTGATAGTACAGATTTTATTATTGAAAAAATTGGCTACGGGTTGGGAAACAGAGAATATAAAATTCCAAATGTTTTAAGGGTTTATTTGGGAGAAGGCAAAGGTAAGAATTCGGGTAAGCCTTCAACCTCACTAATCATAGAAAGCAATATCGATGATATGAACCCGGAGCTTTACGATTATGTTTTTGAATTATTATTTAAAGCCGGGGCAAATGATGTTTATATCACACCAATTATAATGAAAAAATCGCGCCCGGCTGTTACTTTAAGTGTGCTTTGTACTAATGATGTTGAACCGGAAATTGAGAAAATATTATTTGAGGAAACTTCAACATTAGGGTTAAGAAAATACAAAGTAGAAAAAATGATGCTGGACAGAAGTATTAAATATATTTCAACTCCTTATGGTAAAGTAAGAATAAAATCGGCAATATATAAAGGCCGTGAGCTCAAATCGAAGCCCGAATACGAAGATTGCCTGAAAATTGCACGGGAGCAACAAATGGCCCTTGTTGATGTTTATAAGCTTGTTCAAGATAGCTTGTTGAAAGAAAAAATGTAACATGATTACTGATGCAAAATATTCTTCTTTAATTGAGTATTTAAAGAACTTGCAAAAACTGGCAGTGGCTTTTTCCGGTGGTCTTGATAGTAGTTTTTTGCTTAGGGTTTCAAAAGAAGCACTCGGTGACAATGTAGTTGCTTTTACAATAAAAACTCCGTATATCCCTTACTGGGAGATAGAGGAAGCAAAAGAAATTTGTAAGCTGTTTAAGATCAGGCATATTGTACTAAATGCCGGTATTATAAAAAGTATACACAATAATCCTGGTGACAGATGTTATTTGTGTAAATCATATATTTTTTCACACTTTAAAAAGGAGGCCAAACAACTTGGGTTTAATTATGTTTGCGATGGTACTAATGTAGACGATTTAGAAGATTACCGTCCGGGGTTAAAGGCATTAAAAGAACTTGAAATTTTAAGTCCCTTGCTGGAAAATAAAATCACCAAAAAAGAGATAAGAAAATATTCAAAAGAACTTGGCCTTCCCAACTGGGATAAGCCAGCCTATGCTTGTTTACTTACTCGCGTTCCTTATAATAAGGAAATAGAAGCTGATGAACTTGAAAGAATAGAAAAAGCTGAAATATTTTTGCACGGGTTAGGGTTTTATGGGGCCAGGGTTCGTTGCCATGGATTTCTTGCCCGAATTGAGGTTAATAAGATTCAATTTCCAACACTAATTGAGAATAATACCAGGGAAAAGATTATTGAAGAACTAAAATGTATTGGTTTTCGTTATATAACTATCGATTTGGAAGGGTACAGGATGGGAAGCATGAACCTATAAAAAACGAAACGTCCATGAAAAATATAAACAGATGAAACATCCATGCACTG
>CAZWGG010000370.1:0-5903 GCA_964633305.1 uncultured Bacteroidales bacterium | reverse complement strand
TTAGCTTTATTTTTATCAGCCTTATAACAGGCTATTGTGCTGTACAAGCTACTATTGACCCTTCATGGAACCTGAAATTAGACGGAAATATTAACTGGCAACGTGTTACTCCGCTAGGACACCTGGTAATTGGAACTACATCGGCATTAACAGGTATTGACCCCATAAAGGGTACAATCATCTGGACACACGACGATATGGCCTCTTTACCCGAGTCGACATACGAAGAAATAGGGAAAACCGAATTCATTACCATTGTAACAGGTACGCCGGAACAACCTGCATTTGTCATTATAAATACACTTGATGGAAATATAATTTTAAATTCGGCAGATGAAGGAATAGAGCATATTTTAAGCAAACATGTGCTTTCCAATTCAGGCATTATGCTACTGGTGGTTGTAAAAAAGGGAAATAACGCGGCATCTCTACTTGCATACGATATAAATAACGGACAACAACTTTGGTCAAACGATGAGCTGTTTACTATAGAAAAAGTGCAAATTGGCAAAGGGGGAAAACTTGGTAGTTTATTAAGTAACATGGCCACCGAACTAGGTAATGCCATGAATGCACAAGGTTTAATTGCCGATCCGTTTGAGTTATCATCAGAAAAAATGGTAATTGTTCATCCTAATTTTATATACCTTATAAACCAAAAAAGTGGCGAATCATATTGGAAATTACCAATGGAACCTGCCACAAAAGCAACGATTAATATCACCGGTCTTCAAAACAATACTGTATTTATTGGTACGGAAGTAGAAAAGGAAGCTACGTCAACCATGTCGTCTTCCTCCACTGCATCTAATCAACCGACTATTAATTATTTTTATTACCTCTATGCCTTAGATATAGCTAATGGTAAAAATAAATGGGGAAATCCCTTTACTACTAAGGGACAGTTAAACAAAGTTATCTTCAATGAACTTGGAATTATAATTTGCCCGAAAGATAACAAACCATTCATTAACTTACTCGATTATAGTACAGGTGAGGGCCAATGGGGTAAAAAAGGCAATGGAAATAAAATAAAAGGAAGCATTGTAAGCTATTCGGAATTAGGAGACGAATATGTTATTACTACTGCTTTTGATAATGCCTTTAATACTGCAGATGAAGAATATTACATTAACATATTAAATCCGAAAACAGGCCTTTTAAAATTTGAAAAATATGAAAAACTGAAAGGCGATTTGAGGTACTCAGAGCTTGTTGATAAAGGAATTCTTTATATTACAACAAAAGAAATAAATATATTAAACCTTGCCACCGGCGAAAATTTGCTAGAAACCATTGAAGCAGCAAAACCATTAGACCCAAGTAAATATGATCCGAGAAAACACGGTTTGCCTTTTGCACAAAAGGGTGATTTATTATATGCGTTCTCATCTAAAACTGAATTACTATATGAAATTAACAAGAAAAACGCCACAGCAAAAGCTATTTCCAATGAAAAAATAAAATTTGAAGGAAAGGAAACGCCTTATAATATCGAACTAACAGATGAAGGAGTAATTTTAAGCTCTGAACAGAATATTATGAAAATGGCTTATAACGGTAATGTACTTTACCAGTCGTATTTTCCTGCACCCCGTGAACCCGCCTTATTAAGGGCTATTGCTGCTGCCGAAGCATTAAGGGCTGCATACATCGGGGCAATTGCCGGTATTTATGCAGAAGCATTTAACCAGGCTGCTGAAAACACTGACGATGAACTGGGAAAAGCTATTGGCAAAGAAATGTCAGAAGGTTTCGGAGAACTCTCTAACGCCGGGTTTGCTTATTCAAAAAATGCTTTCAGCTACGCCACTGCAAGGTTCAAAGCATCTGTCCAGGTACAGGACTTTATGTTTATGCTTACCGAGTATGAAAAAAGAAGGTTTGGCATAGTACAAGTAAGCAAAAAAACAGGCAAACAGACTGAGATGATTGATTTGAATAAAGATAAAGAGCCTAATTATGACATTGACCAGATATATAATTTCATATATTATAGGGTTGCTCCTAACGAAGTAGCCTGTTATAAATTTTAACCATAAACTGCAATTGCTTATTTGGAGTTACAGTTTCAGTAGATAAAACAAGGAGAAATCAATAGCCAACAGAAGCTCCCTACCCCATTGCTGTAAACTTAAGGTTATTAAAACACCAAAGGCTCGGGAATCATTAACTCAGACATAAATGACTGGGAAAGGGGAATAAGGGTTGAAAAGCACCAAAGGTGAGTAATCAAATCAAAACTTAGATTAAGGATTACGCACCTTTGGTGCTTTATTCAACTCATACTTTTATACCCGGACGTAAACAACCGGGTTATTGATATTCGCACCTTTGGCGCTAACATTATTTACTTAAGTTTACAGCAATGCCCCTTACCCTCCCCTCTCAATATCCAATAAACGAAAACCCTCCCCAGAACCTTGGAAATGCTGTTTCTTCATTTTTAAGCATAGAGAGCTTAGCCTTGCGCAGTGAAACAGGATAATTATCACCATTAACAAGGTTTGTGTAAAAATTATACATTAAAATACCTGTTGATTTATCACCCACCTTCCAGCATGAATAAACTATGTTTGGGACACCGGCATACAAGAATCCCCTGGTCAATGATAGTACGCCTTCGCCCCGCTCCAATTTTCCGGTACCCGTTTCACATGCGCTTAGCACAATAAGATCGGCATTGCATTTCTGATTATAGATTTCACTAACGTATAATAACCCATCATTTAACCCTTTTAGTGACAAAGTATCAGGTATGCCAGATGCATGATCGCGTGAAGTAGCAGATTGTGAAAATACCAGGCCAGAAAGTTCCGGGTGAACATTATTCATAATTCCATGAGTAGCTACGTGAATATATTTAGAAGAAGAAAGTGCATCAACAAAATTTTTCTCTGAAGCATCTGAATAATAAAATGCTGTTGCTTTTTTTCCGGCTGATTCAAATAAATTAACGATAGTATTTACTTCGGTTTCGGTATAAGGCAGTGGGTTATATTCCCTGTTGTTTTTGGTAATGGACCTTAAAATAGTATCGTTTAATGACCGGTCAAGAAAATTATTGTTTTCATCAACACGTGCAATTAAATTACCTTCCCGGAATACCGGTGCAAACCCTGTAAATTCCATTTTTGTAATCGCATACCGGTTTTTATCAATAGTAGAAGTTAGATAAAAAAGATGCCCGGAATAATGGTAACTTATGGTATACTTTTCTATTAAATATTCAGGCCTGTTCGGTTTATTCAAATCAGAAACCAATATATCAAAAGGTAAAAAAAGCAATGCTTTATCTGGTATTATAATTACTCTTTCTATTCCAGTAAGGTACCTTTCTAAAGGTTTAAACAGCTCATTGTACAAAAAATAACTGGACTGTTCAAATTCAGTAATCCTGTTCTTTTTTAAAAGCTTTAATAATTCATTAACTTCAGTTGTCAAGTTTTTGTTAAATTCATTTCTAACAACTTCTATTTGTTTATTCTTTAAAAGAAAAACAAAAAAAACCGAATCGGTAACAAAATATTCCATAAAACAAGTAGTAGAATCGATTTTTTCAAAGAATGATGATACTGAAGCCCCGATATACCAATCATGTAGATTGTTTTCATTATCGTTACTTTTTAGTTTGTTTAGCCTGATAACCAAACTATCTATTTTCGATTGAAAATGCATTGTTTCTTCTTCATCTCCATTTTGCAGGCTATTAATTAGTTTTGTTTTTAATATGTTATACAGGGCCAGCGTTTTATTTACCTGCTGACGGCTATCTCCACCTGCAATATTAATTCCTGAACGTAAAATAGAACCCTGAAGCACCAATGCTTTGTTAAACTCTGAAAAGTTAAATGCCGATTCAAGGTACTTCAAATCATTTGTATTTTTATATAATAAATAAGATGTTTCAATGGCATACAGCAGATTATCCGCCAATTTATTCAGGTTCCTTATTCTTGTGTCGTCAAGCAGATAGCTGTCATTTAATTGAAGTATAAGACTTATGGCATTTTTATATGATTGGAAAGCGCTATTCAGATTTTTCATGTTACCACTAATTTCATACATCCGGTAACAAGTTCCAGCTTTTTTCATTAAAACATCTATAAAAGCCAATTCATTAAAAATTACTTTATGATCTACCCCTTTTATTGGGTCAAACTCTCCATAATAATTGGCATTTAGAGCCTTGTTGTAATAATATAGGGCAGAATCAAAAATATTTAGTTCGGAATATATTTCGCCCTTTACTGCAATAACATTTGCACATATTGAATGTTTCTTTGGCAAAACAGAATCAACTATAGCTATTGACTGATTAACAGATTTGAGGGCTTCATCGTAGTTACTAAGATGAAGTTGATTTAACGCAATGTTTTTAAATAAAGAGGCTATCTCGGGATGGTACAGTCCAAAAGATTCTTTTAAAAGGGATAAAGCAATTTTATAATATTCAAATTCCTTATGATATTCTTTCAATTCACCATAAACCGAACCAATATTTCTGTATTGCCCTGCCAAATCAGGATGCTTTTTTCCATGAACTTTTTCATCTATCTCAAGCGATTTCAAATAACATTTTAATGCTTTTTCATAGTCTTCTTTATCCTGGTAAATACTACCCATATTATTTATTGTAGACGAAACTTGAGGATGAATAACCGTATCACCACCCATTATTAAAAGGCTTCTATTGCAAAAAGACAAGGCAAGATCATAATCACCTTTGAATGTATAAATTGATGCAATATTACTATAACTATTAGCTACACCATAGTTATTTTCCCCATCTTTTTTTCTTAATTCCAAAGCCTTATATAAACATTCCATTGTTTTTTCAAAATCTCCCAGTTTAGCAAATGCTACGCCCATATTATTATAAGCAGAAGAAACTCTGGGATTATTTTCACCAAAAGTGGCTACTATAATTTTTTTTGCCTTAGTAAAATAATCCAATGCTTCTTCATATAAACCTGCGTCAATACAATTACTTCCCAAGTTAGTGTATGACATGGCGATATCAAGATGATCTTCGTCATAAATCTCTTTTCTTATTTTTAAAGCTTTTTGATGATATTGATCAGACAGCTTATAATATCCTTTCGAAGAATATGCATTTGCCAAATTATTATAACTTAATGCAACATTCGGATGTTTAAGCCCAAGTTTTTTTAACCTGATTTCGAGAGCTTTTGAATGATTTTCAATAGCTTCATCATATCTTGCCGCAGCCATAGAAATTACGCCAAGGTTATTATAGCAACTGGCCACATCAGGATGATCGGGGCCCAATAACTCAATCCGAATTTTCAGCATTCTTTCAAAGTAATCTTTGCTTGCATCCAAATCACCTTGATAATATTTTAAAACTCCCAGGCTATTATAACAGTTAGCAACTTCTTCACAAGTTTCCCCAAATTTTTCTTTGTAAATTTCCAGGCTCCTGTTATAGTAGTCCTCAGCAAGAGAAAAATCTGATTTTTCGGAATACATCATCCCTATATTTAAATAGGAACATGCAATTCTAGGATCATTGCTATCGTAAGTCTTTAAATATATTGCAAAGGCTTTTTTAAAAAAGAATATGGCCGAATCAATCTTGTTCATGGATTGAAAATAATTTCCCAGGCTGTTATAAGCATTTCCTGTTATAGCATGGTCCGATCCAAGTTTCTTAAGGGCAATTTGAATATTTTTTTCAGCAATTTCCTTCAACCCTTTAAAGGCCCCCTTATTTCTCAGAGATATAAAAATTCCATTTTCTGACCTAAGATAATAATCCCAACACTTTTTCTTTTTAAATAATAAAGATGCTTTCTTATAATAATAAATAGCTCTATCATATCCAAAAAATCGCGATAACTATTAAGCTTATCTAAACAATGTAACTGCAAAAGAAGTAT